>NZ_BAIO01000115.1 GCF_000613305.1 Komagataeibacter kakiaceti JCM 25156 | reverse complement strand
CCGTGGCTCGGCCGGGCAGTCGCTGGGCGCGTTCGCGGTGCAGGGCCTGAAGCTTGAAGTGCTGGGCGATGCGAACGATTACGTGGGCAAGGGGCTTTCGGGGGCGACCATCGTGGTGCGGTCCTCGCCTTCCTCCAGCCTGGTTTCGAACGAGAACGCGATCATCGGCAACACGGTGCTGTATGGCGCGACCGCTGGCGCGCTGTACGCGGCGGGGCAGGCGGGTGAACGCTTCGCGGTGCGCAACTCGGGCGCGACTGCCGTGGTCGAGGGCTGTGGCTCGAACGGGTGTGAATACATGACCGGCGGGCTGGTGGTGATCCTGGGCGAGATTGGCGACAATTTCGGCGCGGGCTTCACCGGCGGCATGGCGTTCGTCTATGACGCCAGCGGCACGTTTGCCGAGCGCGTGAACCCCGATACGGTCATGTGGTGCCGCGTGCAGGATCCGAAATGGGAAGCGGTGCTGCGTGAACAGGTCGAGACCCATGCGCGCGAGACCGGCAGCCGTTACGCCGAACTCCTGCTGCATAACTGGGATCGGACCCTGCCGCGTTTCTGGCAGGTGGTGCCGACGGAATATGCGCGTGTCATTGGCTTCGAAGCCCCGGCCCTGGCGCAGGGCGCATGATACGGGCGTGAGTTCCCACCCCGATAAATGATGGCGGAGCCGGGCAGCAATGTCCGGCTCCGTCTGTTTTTGGGGCGGAATCTGGTCCCGTGGGGTCGCACGCCACGCCATGACGCACTAGATTTGTGGCAATGAGAATCGCGGGGCCGGTGTGGATGCGCAGGTTCCGCCCGATCTGATGGGTGGTGCTCGATCAATGTCCAAAGCGAATTTTTCGGCTTCCGTGGCGGGTGCCGCCGCTGTCTCCACCGTGCGGGAGGAAGCGGGCCAGACTTCGGGCGGGCCCGGTCTCGCTGGGCTGCCGCGCTGGGATCTGTCGGATCTGTATGCCAGCCCGGATTCCCCTGTTCTGGCCACCGATCTCGATCAGGCGGATGAGGACGCGCAGGCCTTCTCCCGCGCGTGGCAGGGGCGTCTGGCGGGCCTGAAGGGCGATGAACTGGCGCAGGCCATTGCCGAATACCAGCGCATTGACGAGGTGCTGGGCCGGGCCGGATCCTATGCCCAGCTTCTGTTCGCGGCCAATACATCGGATTCGGGCGTGGGGCGTTTCGCGCAGTCGATCAATGAACGGCTGACGGCCATTTCCACGCATCTGCTGTTCTTCACGCTGGAAATCAACCGCATCCCCGATGATGTGCTGGCCACCCAGATGAAGGATGCGGCCCTTGCGCATTGGGAGCCGTTCCTGCGCGACCTGCGGGTTTTCCGGCCCTATCAGCTTTCCGATGAGGTCGAGGCCGTCCTGCACGAGAAATCGGTCACGGGGGCTGCGGCATGGAACCGCCTGTTTGACGAGACGATGGCCGACCTGCGGGTGCGGCTGGGGGGCGAGGAGGTCACGCTGGGCAGCGCGCTGGATGTCATGTCCAGCCCCGACCGCACCCGGCGCGAGGCCGCCGCCCACGCCATTGGCGATGTGCTGGGGCGCAATGTGAAGCTGTTCTCGCTGATCACGAACACGCTGGCGAAGGATAAGGCGATCGTGGACGGCTGCGCCATTATCCGCGCCCGACCTCGGCACGCAACTGCGCCAACATGGTCGAGGATGAGGTGGTTGATGCGCTGGTGCAGGCCGTGACCGAGGCCTATCCCCGCCTGTCCCACCGCTATTACGCGCTCAAGGCGAAGTGGCTCGGGCTGGAAAAGCTGGAATACTGGGACCGCAACGCCCCGCTGACCACGCAGGATGAGCCGCTGATTTCATGGCGGCAGGCGACCGAGCAGGTCATGACGGCGTATGAAGGATTCGACCCCCGCATGGGGCAGGTGGCCCGGCAGTTTTTCGACCATGCGTGGATCGACGCCCCGCCCGTGCCCGGCAAGGCGTCGGGCGCGTTCGCGCACCCGACCGTGCCGTCCGCGCATCCGTACCTCCTGCTCAATTACCGTGGCCGCACGCGCGATGTCATGACGCTGGCGCATGAACTGGGCCATGGCGTGCATCAGGTTCTGGCGGGCAGGCAGGGTTATCTCATGTCCAACACGCCGCTGACACTGGCCGAGACCGCCAGTGTGTTTGGCGAGATGCTGACCTTTCGCGCCATGCTGGACGCGCAGGCCGATCCCGCGCGCCGCAGGCTCATGCTCGCGGCCAAGGTGGAGGACATGCTCAACACCGTGGTGCGCCAGATCGCCTTCTACCGTTTCGAGACACTGGTGCATGACGAGCGCCGCAGGGGCGAACTGCTGCCCGCGCGCATTGGCGAAATCTGGCGGCAGACACAGGTGGAAAGCCTTGGCCCGGCCTTCAGTTTCACGCCGGATTACGATGCGTACTGGACCTATATCCCGCACTTCATCCATTCGCCGTTCTATGTCTATGCCTACGCTTTTGGTGATTGTCTGGTAAACGCGCTATACGGGGTGTTCCGGTCCGGGCATCCCGGTTTTCAGGACAAGTACCTTGATATGCTGAAGGCCGGCGGGACCAGGCGGCACCGTGAACTGCTCGCCCCCTTCGGGCTGGATGCGGCGGATCCGGGCTTCTGGCAGAAGGGGCTGGACGTGATCGCCGGATTTATTGATGAGCTGGAGCGTGTCTGACGTGGCGGATGAACGGAATCTCGACAATACGGGCCTGTTTGGCGAATTCCGCCGCATGGTGCGTACGTCGGGCACGGTTGGCGGCATCGCCGCGCGGATCGCGGGCCACAAGATGGGCTTCAGGTCCAACCCGAATGTCCATGCGGAAGACCTGAAAAGCGTGCTGGGCGGCCTCAAGGGGCCACTCATGAAGGGCGCGCAGCTTCTCTCCACCATTCCCGGCGCGCTGCCTGAGGAATACGCCAAGGAACTGGCCCAGCTTCAGGCCAACGCGCCGGCCATGGGCTGGAACTTCGTGCGCCGCCGCATGTCCGCCGAGCTGGGGCCGAACTGGGAGCGCAACTTCCGCGCCTTCAGCCGCGAGGCCTCGGCCGCCGCGAGTCTGGGCCAGGTCCATCGCGCCATCCTGCCCGACGGGCGGGAGGTGGCGTGCAAGCTGCAATATCCCGACATGCGCTCGACAGTGGAATCCGACCTCAAGCAGTTCCGCATGGCGGTCGGGCTGTTCTACCGGCTGGATAACACCATCCGGCAGGACGACGTGCTCGATGAACTGCAGGACCGGCTGTACGAGGAACTCGACTACCAGCGCGAGGCCGCGAATATGCGGCTCTACCGCCTCATGCTGGCTGGTGAGTCCGATGTCACGGTGCCTGCCCCCATCGATTCGCTATGTACCCAGCGCCTGCTCACCATGGAATGGGTGAATGGGCGGGGAATCCAGAAGGTGCTGGATACCAACCCATCGCAGGAGGCGCGCGACCGCATGGCCCGTGCCCTGTTCCGGGCATGGTACGTGCCGCTGTACCGGTACGGCGTCATCCATGGCGACCCGCACATGGGCAACTTCACCGTGCGCGACGATTACGGCATCAACCTGCTGGATTTCGGGGCCATCCGCATTTTCCCCTCCCGTTTCGTGCAGGGGATCATCGACCTGCACAAAGCCATCGAGACGGATGACGAGGATCTGGCCTATCAGGCCTATCAGGCCTGGGGCTTTACCAACATGTCGCGCGATACGATGCGCGTGCTCAATGAATGGGCGCGGTTCATCTATGGCCCGCTGCTCGATGACCGCGAGCGCTTCATTCAGGAAGATAACGACCCGCAATATGGCCGCGCCGTGGCCGAGCGTGTCTATGCCGGGCTCAAGCTACGGGCGGCGTGCAGCCGCCGCGCGAATTCGTGCTGGTTGACCGTTCGGCCGTGGGGCTGGGCAGCGTGTTCCTGCGGCTGGGGGCGAAGGTCAACTGGCACCGGCTGTTTCAGGAAATGGCGGCCGATTTTGATGAAGTCGGCCTTGCGCGGCGTCAGGCCGCCGCCCTGCGCGAAGCCCGGGTTCCCCCGCCGCTTGGCGCCACGCCTGATGGACGCGGGGACGTCCCACCCGAACGCGGCCCTTGCGCCGGGGCGGGTTTGTCCCCATTTTCCCTAGTCATGGCGACAGCACCCCGCAGGAAGAAAAAGACCACCGACATCGACCCGGCGGACAGGCCCGTCCTGTTCCAGCCGGAACGTCAGGCGGCAAAGCCCAAGACAAACACATTCCGTGTCACTTCCCCCTACGAACCCGCGGGCGACCAGCCCACGGCCATTGCCGAACTGGTCCGGGGCGTGGGGGAAGGGGAGCGCGATCAGGTCCTGCTGGGCGTTACGGGGTCGGGCAAGACCTTCACCATGGCCAAGATCATCGAGGCCACGCAGAAGCCCACCCTGATCCTGGCGCCCAACAAGACGCTGGCCGCCCAGCTTTACGCGGAAATGAAGCAGTTCTTTCCCGATAACGCGGTCGAGTATTTTGTCAGTTATTACGATTACTACCAGCCGGAGGCCTACGTGCCCCGGTCGGATACGTATATCGAAAAAGACAGCCAGATAAACGAACAGATCGACCGCATGCGCCATGCCGCCACGCAGGCGCTGCTGGAGCGTAACGATGTCATCATCGTGGCCTCGGTTTCGTGCATTTACGGTATCGGCTCGGTCGAGACCTATTCGCGCATGGTGGTCAAGCTTGAAAGCGGTGGCGAGATCGACCGCGACCGGCTGATAAAGGGGCTGGTCGAACTGCAGTACCGCCGCAATGACGCGGCATTCCAGCGCGGCACCTTCCGCGTGCGGGGCGAGACGATAGACGTCTTCCCCGTCCAGAACGAGGACCGGGCATGGCGCATCACCCTGTTTGGTGACGAGATTGACGAAATTACCGAATTCGACCCGCTGACGGGGGAGAAGACGGGCGATCTGGAAGCCATCAGCATCTACGCCAACAGCCATTACGTCACGCCGCGTCCCACGCTTACGCAGGCGATGGGTGGCATCAAGCAGGAACTGCGCGACATGCTGGCCACCTTCACCGCCGAAGGCAAGCTGCTGGAGGCCGAACGCCTGCGGCAGCGCACCACGTTCGACCTGGAAATGATCGAGACCACCGGGGTGTGCAAGGGGATCGAGAACTATTCACGCTACCTGTCCGGCCGCGCGCCGGGCGAGCCGCCGCCCACCCTGTTTGAATACCTGCCCGAGGATGCGCTGCTGATCGTGGATGAAAGCCATGTGACCGTGCCGCAGATCGGGGGCATGGAGCGCGGGGACCATGCGCGCAAGTCGGTGCTGGCGGAATTCGGCTTCCGCCTGCCGTCCTGCCTCGACAACCGGCCGCTCACCTTTGCCGAATGGGATTCCTACCGCCCGCAGACCGTATTCGTCAGCGCCACCCCCGGCCCGTGGGAAATGCGGCGCACGGACGGCGTGTTCGCCGAGCAGGTCATCCGCCCCACAGGGCTGATCGATCCTGTCACCATCGTCCGCCCCGTGGAGCATCAGGTCGATGACCTGCTGGCCGAATGCCGCCAGACCATTGCCGATGGCGGGCGCGTGCTGGTCACAACCCTGACCAAGCGCATGGCCGAGGACCTGACCGAATACATGAACGAGGCGGGGATTCGCGTGCGCTACCTGCATTCGGATGTGGACACGCTGGAGCGCATCGAGATCATCCGCGACCTGCGGCTGGGCGCGTTCGATGTGCTGATCGGCATCAACCTGCTGCGGGAGGGGCTGGATATTCCCGAATGTTCCCTCGTCGCCATTCTCGATGCGGACAAGGAAGGTTTCCTGCGTTCGCGCACCTCGCTCATCCAGACCATCGGGCGCGCGGCGCGTAACGTGGATGGCCGCGTGCTGCTCTATGCCGACAGGATGACCGACAGCCTGCGCTACGCCATTGAGGAGACGGCCCGCAGGCGCGAAAAGCAGAGCCTGTGGAACACCGAGCACGGCATTACCCCGCAATCGGTGCGCAAGCAGATCGGGGATGTGATTTCCTCGGTGTTCGAGCAGGATTACGTCACCGTGGCCCCCACGGCGGATGGCAGCGTGCGTGAAATGGTCGGCAAGGATTACAAGGCCGCCATCGCGGATCTGGAAAAGAAGATGCGCGAGGCCTCGGCCGAACTGGAATTCGAGACCGCCGCCCGCCTGCGTGACGAGATCCGCAGGCTCGAGGCCCTGGATCTGGG
>NZ_BAIO01000116.1 GCF_000613305.1 Komagataeibacter kakiaceti JCM 25156 | reverse complement strand
TCTTTTTATCAGTCGGTTATTTCAAAACCGCTTTCTTCAGGCTCTGACGATTTCCTGTCTCCGGGCTTCTCATCGCCCACCAGCAGGTTAAGCAGCACGCCGGACAGGATGCACAGCAGCACGCCATTGCCCAGCAGGAGCCGCCACAGCCCGGCAAGATGGGTAAACAGATCCGGACACGCCATGGGCAGCACGCCCAGCCCGATGGACACGGCGGCGATCAGCCCGTTGCGCGTCCCCTCAAAACGGACATGCAGCAGTTCGCGCACCCCCCCGATCGTGGTCATGCCGAACATGACCAGCCCGCAGCCCCCAGCACCGGCGGCGGCAGGGCCGCGATCAGCGCGCCCAGTTTGGGGAACAGCCCCAGCCCGATCATGACCACGCCCGCCGCCGCCACGACAAAACGGCTGCGGATATCGGTTATGGCGATCAGGCCGGTATTCTGCGTAAAGGCGTTATAGGGAAAACTGTTGAACAGGCCGCCAAGGATGGTGGACAGGCCATCGGCCCGCAGTGCGCCCGCTATGGTCGCGTCGGTTACCGGCATATCGACCACCCGCCGATCGCCAGGCAGTTACCGGTGGTTTCCGCCACGATGATGACCATGCTGAGCAGCATGATGACCACCGGCATGACATGGAATTCCGGCAGGCCGAACGCAAAGGGCGTGCTGATGGCAAACCAGGCGCGTCCGCCACCATGCCGTAATGTCCCATGCCGCATAGCGCAGCCAGGATACTTCCCGCCAGCAGCCCGACCAGCACGCTGATATTGGCCACAAACCCCTTGCCCCAGGCCTGTACCGCCACGGTGATGAGAATGGTGACGAAAGCCAGCGCCAGATTCGCGACGCTACCGAAGCCCGGCGAACCGGGCGCACCCCCGCCGCCAATCCACCGCCCCGCCACCGGCACCAGCGTCAGCCCGATAATGGTGATGAGACAGCCGATCACCACCGGCGGGAAAAACCGCATGAGCCGCGCCATGACCGGGGCCAGAAGCACCATGGCCACGCCCGCACCGATGACCGCGCCAAAAACCGAACGCACCCCGTAGATCTGCCCGATCAGCAGCATGGACGCCAGCATGGCGAAGGATGACCCCTGCACAATGGCAGGCGCGAGCCGAATTTCCAGAACCCCACACTCTGCACGATCGTGGCGATGCCCGATGTCATGAGCCCGCAATTGATCAGCAGCACCGTCTGCGCGGTGGACAGATGCATGGCGGCGGCGAAGATAAGCGGCACCGCCACCGTGCCCGCATACATGACCAGCGCGTGCTGGAGGCCAAAGGCGAACAGCATGCCTGCGGGCAGCATTTCATCAACCGGGTGTGTCGTGCCCGTTGTCACATCCATTTCCCCAGACTACAGGTCCGCACCGTTCATAACGGCGAAGCGGCACTGACGCAAAGAACCCCGCCCTTGTTCAAAGGCGGGGTTCTCCCATGCGTGAGAGTGATCAGAAGGAAGTGGAGACCGTCCCCGTCATGGTGAAGCGCGGTTCGACCATGAAGGAGTTGCCTTCAGCCAAACGGCCGTTGGCGGCACCGTAGAACACGGGGTAGGTCGACCCGCCCTGCTGGCCACCGTGATAGATCGCCCCCATCGCGCCCGTCCGGACAATGGAGCCGGTCAGGTTGGTGAAGTTCAGGCGGAAGGTCGGGGACTTCGCATACATGAACGGCTTGAAGTGATAGCCAAGCGACAGGGTATCCGTCACGTAGCCGGGAATACGCTCGCTGTTGTCAAGCGCCACCGACTGCGGGCCGGTGTAGTGCAGGCTGCCGTTGGCGAAGAAACCCTTGTACTTATACGTCAGGCCAAAGTTCGCCATGATGCGCGGCGCCATGATCGCCTGCTTGCCCTTCGCGGCATAGGTAATGCCGGAGTTGGGGTCCGTAACGTTCGAATCCTGTGTCGCGTGCAGGTATTCAAACGATGCATACGGGCTGAAGCCATGGAACGGACGGGTCGCGATCATGGCGTCGAAGCCGCGCATGGTCTGGTTGCCCGCCTCGATCGGCATGTACTGGTTGGCGCCGATATAGGTATCCATGAGGCGGTTGGTCACGTTGTAGTTGAACAGTGACAGATCAAACATCACGTATTTGTCGTGGTAACGGTAGCCCAGTTCTTCCTTGATGGAATACTGGTTCTTCAGCATCTTGGAATATTGCGGGTCCAGCCAGCCCAGATCGGTCGCGCTCGGCTCACGATAGTCGCCTTCCGCGTTGATGTAGATCTGGTGGTGATCGTTAAAGGTATAGCCGATCGACAGTTGCGGCAGCGGCTCGGTGGTATTGGCGCCCATCCGGCCGGAAGCCGTGCCGTTCTTGCCATAGACCCATGACCCGGTATTGGGGTTGGAGGTCCAGCCCTTGTCCCACGCATCGGACATGACAAACTTGAAGCCTGCGTGAATCTGCAGCTTGTCGTTGAAATATTTAGCCGTGTCCTGAATGAACAGGGCATGCAGTTCGTAGCCCGCATTCACGCCAGTCGTGCCATACCCCGTCTGCTGATAGGATGGCCAGTTCGGGCTGGGGTCCGCACCATTGGCCATGGTGCTGCTGGTCGGATAGTTCTGGATGGTCTGGTTGTTTTCATACCAGTAGCCAAACGACAGGTAGTTGTGCTTGTCGAGATGGCGGCCCATCTTCGCCACGACACCAACCTGACGTGCTTCATTTTCCAGGAAGTAGGCGGTCGAGTTATTCTGGCCCTGCTTCACATCCCAGTACGGACTGCCGTTGGCGGTGGTGCCCGACGGGGACACATAAGGCGTGCCGTTACCCGGCGAACCATCCCAGCCCTGACCAAAGCTGAAATAGGGCTGCAGGTCGAACGTGAACTTCGCGGGCAGCACGACATGGATCGGGGCCGTCAGGAAGATCTGGTTCCAGTGGTCGTTATTGTTCTTCCAGTAGTTGTCACTGGTCGGGTCGGAGTTACGGCCGTAGCCGGTGCCGTTGTGCTTGTATGCCTCGAACGCCTGGCTGTCGGGATAGGCGTCAATCGTGAAGTCTTCGTAGTTCCATGAAACGAACAGCCGTGCATTGGACCCGTTGGCCCAATCCTTCTGCAGCCCGAAATCGATGTGCTTACGCGAGTTGATGCCCGAACCCATCCATGAACGTGAATGCGTGTTGGAGAACGAGAAGAAGCTGCGCACGCCGGTATTGCCGATGTCACCCGATTCAAGACGGATGAACTCACGCGACATGTTGTTCGTCCCGTAGGAGAAATCCGTCATGCCGCCGAATTTGTGCGATGCCGTGTGGGAACGCTCGCTCAGCACACCGCCGGCAGCGGACATGACCGGCAGGTCAGTGCCCGCGCTGCCGGGCGTGACTTCCACGCTCTCGAGGTTTTCGGAATCGATGTCTTCGTTGAGGTATTTGGCAGCCGCCGCGGGCGCGCCGTCCAGCATAAGCCCCATATCCAGATCGGTCAGGCCACGGGTCTGGATCTGGCCACCTTCCATGCCCGAAGGATCGGGCGTGGTCACGTTCATGCTGGGCAGGTTCTTGACCAGATCAAGCGCGGTGCTGGTCGGGTTGCGCATTTCGATAAACTGCTTGCTCACGGTCTGGACCGCATGGGGCGCCGTTTCCAGCCGCATCATGCCGCCGCCACCATCATTCGCGTGCCGCGAGGACGCGACATGAATCTCTTCCGGGCCCTGGTGGTCAACCACACCGGCAGGCTTTGCCGCAGCCGTAGTCGTGGCCGGTTTCGCGGCGGCTGTATGTTTCGGTGCCGTGGCGACACGCTTCGTGGCCTGCTGCTGCGTCTGGTCCGGCGTTGCCGCCTGCGCCCAGCCATCGGCCCCCGTGGCGATACAGACCGTGCCCACCAGGCACGACATGGCACGCAGGCGCGCTTTCAGCCCCGGCATGCCCAGCCCCGCGAGACCGGTGCGACCGCCCACATTCCGTACCTGGCGTTTTACCGCGCTATAAATATCCCGGCCCGTCTTCATTCATTCCCCCGCAAATCTGTTTGCGCCCCGATGTTCCGGCGGCCCTACCGTTTTCCAGTGGCAGCCATCCCCGTCTGCCTTGACTACCAGCAGGCCCAGCCTGTTCCAGTCCTGCCGCAGGTAGTTACGGAACCTGAACATTCCGCATATATGTTGACTTATGAAATACACATGCGCCCGGAAAGTTTAAAAAATGCAACGCGCTGTTTATCTATTTGACAACACCGTGTCACCCTCTTTCCCCTCACGACACATCTTACTGATAAATAACGATTCTTCCTGTTTTTGATAACAGGTTTCATAACGTAATGACACAGAACAGCGGCCAACAATGTAGGCTTTGTGTCTTTGGTGCCACAGCCATTACAGCCCGCCCTGCCCGAAAAAAAGGCATTATCGCGCTGGCCCCACGGCATAAAAAAAGGCCTCCCCCGAAGGAGAGGCCGTTTTCATTGACCAGACTCTGGACCTGATCAGGACGACACAGCTTACTGCGCATCCATGAACTGATCGCTCCCCACGATACCGAGCTTGCTTACGCCAAGCCGCTGCGCATCGGCCAGAACCCGCGCCACGACCTTGTAGCTGGCCAGACGGTCCGGGTGGATGTGCATTTCGGGCTGGACCGGCTGCGCCGCCGCTTCGGTAAACCGGGCCTGAAGGGCCGCATCATCCGGAACGGGTTCGCCATTCCAGGTAATGGTGTTGTCAAAATCGATCGCCACCGTATCCACTATCGGGTCCGGCTGGGGCTGGGACGGCGGGGGATTGCCCTGCGGCAGATCGATCGAAACCGAATGTGTCTGAAGCGGAATGGTGATGATCAGCATGATCAACAGCACCAGCATGACGTCGATCAGCGGCGTGGTATTGATATCAACAATACCTTCATCCTCTGTCGTGCTGTTTGAGCCGATATTCATGCCCATGGTGTCTACTCTCCCGAAAATGGCCGGGGTGCGAACCCCGGCCGGGAATGGATATCAGCCGTGCGGCTGTTCGGTAATGAAATCAATGTGGACGATACCCGCCTGCTGACAGGCCGCGATGACCCGGCCCACGCCCTCGTAATGCGCGGCCTGGTCCCCACGGATCTGGATCTGTGGCTGCGGATTTTCCACCGCCACATGCTCCAGATGGGATTCGAGATCGGCATAGCTGCTGAGCGGCGTCTCGTTCCAGTATGTCTGCCCCGTCGGCGTCACCGCCACGACGATGTTGTTCTGCAACGTCCGGGTGGGCTGGTTGGCATCCATCGGCAGGTTCACCTTGATGGTATGCGTCGCGACGGGGATGGTGATCAGGAAGATGATCAGCAGCACCAGCATGACATCGACAAGCGGTGTGGTGTTGATGGCCGACACCACCTCGTCTTCATCGTCGCCACCTCCAACTTGCATTCCCATGATCAGGCCACCCGGTTATCGATAGTCGTTGTGGTCGGGGAGTTGTCGGCATGGATGGTGATGTCGCCACCATGACGATACCCGCCCATCAGGATCGACTGCACGTCGGCCGCGAAGTTGCGGATGCGGTCCATCGCCCCCTTGTTGCGGCGCACCAGCAGGTTGTAGCCCAGCACCGCCGGCACCGCCGTGCCAAGGCCGATGGCGGTCATGATCAGGGATTCACCCACCGGACCGGCCACCTTGTCGATCGAGGCCTGACCCGCGATGCCGATGGCCGTCAGCGCGTGATAGATACCCCACACCGTGCCGAACAGACCCACGAACGGGGAGGTGGAGCCCACCGTGCCGAGGAAGGCGAGACCGCCCTGCAGCTTGGTCTGGATCACGTCAACCGAACGCTGGATGGACATGGTGGTCCAGGAATGCAGGTCGATGGATTCCTGCATCGTGCCTTCGTGGTGTTCGGCGGCCTTCACGCCCGTATCGGCAATGTAGCGGAACGGGGAGTTGGCGGGCAGGGCGGCGGCACCGTCCTTGATGGAGCCCTTGGTCCAGAAATCGCTGACCACCTGCTTGGCGGCGGCCATGACGCGGGCCTGCTCGAAGAACTTGGTGATCATGATGTACCATGTGCCAAGCGACATGAAGACCATGATCAGCAGCACGCCACGGGCGATGAAGTCACCATTGGCCCACAGCGCGCCCAGACCGTAGGGATTGCCCTCCGGCGCCTTGGGGGCGTCGGCCGGTGGGGTCGCGTCC
>NZ_BAIO01000117.1 GCF_000613305.1 Komagataeibacter kakiaceti JCM 25156 | reverse complement strand
GACCAGCCCCCAGACCAGCGGCGTGCGGCAGGCGATGACGGGGGACGCGCCCCGGCGGCCCAGCCAATCGGTCAGGAAACCGCCCAGCACGCTGCCAAAAAAACCGAACAGTTGCGGAATGGCCGACAACAGGGCCGCCTGCCGCAGGGTCAGATGATGGACCTTCTGCAGATAGGCGGGCAGCCACGCGCCATACAGCCAGGTAATATAGATCACCCCGACAAAACCGGTGGCCAGCACCCATGTCGAACGCTGCCTGAACAGATGGGCCAGATGGGTGCGCGTGGGGGTGCGCCCTGCGCGGCGCACCACGATCCGTTCCGGGTCGCGATACACGGCCAGCCAGACAGACGCCACCAGCAGGCTGGCGCAGCCCACGACAACAAACATGTTCCGCCAGCCCCACACACTCATGATGGCCAGCAGCAGGGGGGGAGCAATGGCTGGCCCCAGTGTGGAGGACGCATTGAACAGCCCGATGGGCCCGCCACGTTCCTCCGGCCGGAACCAGCGCGTGATCACACCTGTCCCGGCAAGGAAAAGCGGGGCCTCCCCCGCGCCCAGCAGTGCGCGGCACGCGAAAAACGCCCACATGCCCGAAGCCAGGCCAAAAGCGATCTGGGCCAGCGACCAGACGACCAGGCTGGTCCCCAGCACGATACGCCCGCCCCAGCGGTCCGACAGCAGCCCCGCCGGAACCTGGAACACCAGATAGGACCATGCGAACGCCGAAAGCATCCACCCCATCTGCGTATCGGAAAAGTGCATGTCGGCCACGATCGCCATATTGCCGACCGATAGCGCGGAGCGGTCGATATAGCTTATGCCACCCGCCACCACCAGCAGCGCCACAACCCCGCGCCGCCGCCACGGGCTGGTGACAGGGTGGAAAGGGCTCAGGCTGTTCATGCTGCACTCGCCTGCGCCGGGCGCGAACGGAGGGCGGCGGCGCGGGGGCGCTGCGACTGTATTTCCATGATGCTGCGCCTGAGCCGGTCGATGCTCGCCATATCGGCATGGCTGGCCTTCCAGACCAGCCGGGTTGTCATGCGGTAGCGCCTGGGCAGGGGAATGGCGCGCACATTGGCTGTCTGGAACGATCCCGCCGGAAGCAGCGCGCAGCAGGTGCCATCAATGACAAGACGCAGCAGAAGCGACAGGGACTGGGTCTCCACGATGCCGGCGGGTATGACGCCCTCGTTTTCAAGGAACATATCGGTCAGGCGGCGCAGGCCGGTGCCAAATCCCGGCACGGCGAGCACATGGTTCCCCATGATGGTGGGCAGCGACATGGCGGCCGAGTCCGTGCTGTTCATGGGCAGCACGAGAAACAGGTTCTGCGTTTCGACATCGACGGACTGGAAATGCGATGGCAGATCGACCAGATCGCACAGCCCCGCGTCATAATCCGCGCTGACCAGACCGGCGATGATGGTAGGGGCCGCGGTGGTGGAAATGGACAGCGGCGGCGTAAAGCGCTTTTCCCGCCAGTAGCGCACCAGTGTGGCCAGCAGGATGGTGAGCGAACTGTCCGGGCTGGAGGGCATCATCGCCGCCAGGTGCAGCGCCCTGGTCTGAAGGAAATAACTGATGTTTTCATCCTTCATGATCCGGCGGTACATCTTGTCTATGGACTGGCACCCCTGAATGAGCAGCCGCGCGGACGCGGTGGGCTGCACCCCGTGGGTCGAGCGGACCAGCAGGGATGACCCGACAATGCTTTCCAGTTTATGGAGCTGCCGCGTGACCGTGGGCTGGGTCAGCAATAACCTGCGCGCGGCCCCCGCGATACTGCCCACGTCGCACACGGTCAGGAAATGGCCGATCATGCGCAGGCTCAGGTTGGAGCGCAGAATGCGTTGCAGGCTTTCATCCGACAGGCCGGGAAGCGTGACGCGACGGCCGGAATACAGGTTCGGCGCCAGACGGGGCGTGCGCATGGTCCGGCCCGAAAGCAGATCGGCGCACCAGTGCAGCAGCATGACGGAAGAACGATAGAGATTCTGCCCATAGGCGGTGGTGATGCCGGTATGGTTCCGGCGGCGCACGCCGCGCGTGATGAGCGGGGCCGCCATGGCGTGTTCCAGCGCGGACACCGCGTGGCTGATGGTGGACTGGCTGACATGGAGGACGGCGGCGGCATCATGGGTTGATTTATGGTCAACCAGCGAGACGAAATAGATTAACGCGGACAGTTCCATTTCTCTCCCTCATGCTTCTCGCGGGTCACGGGCGGCTCGGTAACGCAGGTCGTATGTTATAAGAAAAATATACGCAAATCATTCTGTAATTTTCTCATAATTCACCAATTTGGTGACTTATGTTAAAATACATATAATTTTTGTTGAATTATCCCCGTATGATTTTCCTGCTTCATAACCCCTGTGTTCAGCAGTTTTTAGCCATTTTTACGATATAGCAGGAAGTTTCTAACCCGCAACAAATACGCACAAAAAGGCATATGAAAAGCAGAATAAGGTATAACGCCGCACGCGATTTCGGGGGGCAGAGGCAAAAACAGTTCTGAAATCGTAACGTCTTATCCGCACGCTCCCCGCGACCGGACCAGTGGGCGAACCCGCTTTTTCAGGAATGCGGCAGGGATGAATACGGGGGGACGGGTGCGGATATATCCACCCGCCCCTGCGCTGACCGCCATGAACACAACGCCATGGCGCATCATAGGGACACGGGGGAGGAAGATGGCCGCCCCGGCGGTTACGGGCCGCAATATCCGGGCCGGAACGCTACACCATAAAGAACGGGATCATGCCCGGAGGCAGCTCAGGTCATTTCATGGAATGTACCGGCCTTCAGGCTCGCCTCGATTTTCTCCAGCGAGTGGCCGCGCGTTTCAGGCACGTAACGCCATACGAACACGAAGGCGACAAGGTTGACGCCCGCATACATCCAGAACGTCCCCGCCGCCCCCAGCGCCTGCACCAGTGACAGGGTCGTCAGTGAAATCAGCAGGTCCGCCGACCAGTGCGTCGCGGCCACAAGGCTCATGCCCTTGCTGCGGCATGACAGTGGATAGACCTCGGCCCCCACCAGCCAGACCGCCACCGACAGGCTGCCCACGTTGAAGACCGCATAGCTTACGACCGCCATCGCCGTAATCCACGTATCAAGCCCGCGGGTCGAGCCGATGGCGAACATCACGCCCAGCACCACAAGCGAGAGGGCGGCGCCGGGAATAAGCCGCAGTAGCAGCCTGCGCCGCCCCCACGCATCGACCGCCCAGCTTCCGAACGCGGTGGACATGACCATAGCAACGCCAATGGCGATGGATGTAAGCAATGCCGAGTTCTGGCCAAATCCAACCCCGGCAAAAATGGTTGGCGCGTAATACAGTACGGCGTTGATGCCAGTAATCTGGCAGAACAGCGCCACCCCCACCGACGCCACGACGGCGGGGCGCACCCACGGCTGCAACAGCGCGGACCAGGGGGCCTGCTCATCATGCATGGCGACGATGGTGTCGAGTTCCGTGCGCGCCGCCGCCGGGTCGCGCCGCAGGCGGCGCAGCACTTCGAACGCCCCCTCCAGATTGCCCTTCATGGCCAGCCAGCGCGGGCTGCGCGGCAATAGCGACATCCCGACGAACAGGATGACCGCAGGCACGATCCCAAGGCCGAACATGAGCCGCCAGCTCTGGTTGCGGCACAGATACCCCGCGATGAAGGAGACCAGAATCCCGAACACCACCGCAAGCTGGAACAGCACGACCATCTGCCGCGTGTCTCCCGCGGGGCGATTTCCGCGATATAGACAGGCACGATCTGCGAACACATGCCCACGGCCAGACCGAGGATGAAGCGCGCGAAAACCAGCAGTTCCACCGATGGGGAAAGCGCGGCGACCAGCGTGCCGATAATAAAGACCAAGGCCGCGAACATGATCATGTAGCGCCGCCCCAGCCTGTCCGACAGCGGGGCCGCCACGAGACAGCCCCCCAGCGCACCGGCCACGATGGCCGATGTCACGACCTGCTGGCCCAATGTATTCAATGCGAAATCGCGCGTGATCTGCAACAGGGCGGCGGATATGATCCCGGTATCATAACCGAACAGCAGGCCACCCGTCGCGGCGACCGCCGCAATCAGGTTTACAATGCCGGAACCCGAAGCCGTCTGCCTGTCATGCGCCATTTATCTGCATTCTTTCAGCTTGCCGCCCTGACCTATTTCAGGGGTATGCGCACCACCAGCCATGGCCGTTCCTGCATGTCGCGCCCGTTATGGAACACGGGCAGACGCCCCCACTGCCCCACGGTCAGCCACAGGGCGTCATCCTTCAGAGCCAGGCTGTCAGGGGCGATCAGCCGGGGGTCATGCGCCACGACGGACAGGTGCCCATCCGCCGTACGGCGCAGCACGGCATGGCGTTCGATGTCGGTCAGGTACAGGGTGTTGTCCGGCCCGGTCGCCATGCCGTCAACCACGGCATCTTCCCCCTCGTCCCGCACGGCCTGTTCCAGTTGCGTGGGGGATACGGCCGCATCGGCCAGTATGGCGGTTGGCGCGCTGTACAGCCGCCGGCTTGAAAGGGGCTGCCAGTAGAGCCTGCCTGAATCCGTACTCAGCGTCACGCCATCTATTCCTCCCTGCCCCATGACCGGGTGCGCCATGTCATAGCGCAGCATCTGCGTCAAGTTCCATGGCAAAACCCGGCACGGCACGGGTAGAGGGCGCGTTTTCCAGCACGCGGCGCGCATAACCCGTTGCAATATCAACAACAATAATGGCCGGATGGTCCATAAGCGATGTATCGCTCACATACGCCGTGCCCTGCGCGCCATGGGTCATGTCCACGCGCACGTCATTGACATGGCTGTCCGGGCGCGTGGCCCCGCTGCCCAGCGGAATGGTCGCGACAATATGGCCGGTATGCCCGTCCAGCCCGATCAGGGCGGGGGTGGGTGGCTCCTTCTGCCCCGCCACGGTTCCTTCATCAATAATCCATAACCGGCCCGTCGCGTCCACCGTCATGCCAAGGGGAGAGATGAAACGCGCCTGTGTCGCGGCATCGGGAAAAGGCAGCGCCCTGCCATCATGCAACAGGGCCACGCGTGGCCCCTTGTGGTCGGCGGCGCTGCGGGGAAATGACAGGATGATCCGCCCGTCATGCAGCACTGCGATGCCCGATGGCTGCATATCCGAAAAACGCGCCATGACCGTAACATTACCACTCGGCGCGGCCCCATGGTCCACACTATCCGCCGCGAATGCGCTCCCGCAGGCCAGCACCGCCAGCGCGGCGGCTCCCCGGACGCTGTGATGGAAGATCGTGTGCAACAAGCCTTTTTTCATAACAGTCCATCCATTTTCCTGTTCCTGCCTGATTTGTGACCCCATGGTACGAAACTGGCCACCAGTTTTTTCATGCACGCCAGCGGGTTCAGGCCGGACAGGTCTCCATCGCGCCCCGAATGGCGGGGTAGAGCGCACGATAACGCGCCAGCACGGCGGCATAGGCTGCGCCAAGATCCGGGTCGGGCGCCAGTGTTTCCTCGCGCCGTTGCGGCTGACAGACGGTCTCCACCGCCTCCCCCGTTACGGCGATGCGCGCGAGACGGGCCGCGCCAAAAGCCCCGCCCTGCTCCCCATGGGCCAGCCGGTGCAGTGACAGCCCCGTGACACTGGCCAGAATGGACACCCAGGCACGACTGCTGGAGCCGCCGCCAATCACATCCGCTTCCGTCAGGATGGAGCCCGCATCGGCCAGCGCATCCACGACATCGCGGAACGAGAACGCCACCCCCTCCAGCACCGCCTGCGTCATGTCGGCGCGGGTGGTGCCATGCGACAGGCCCGCGAAAACCCCACGGATCGCGCCATCATTATGCGGTGTGCGCTCACCCGAAAGATAGGGCAGGAAAATAACGGGGGCAGGCCGCGCAATCCGCTCCGGCAGTTCCGCCAGCAGCGCCTGCTCGCTCATGCCGGTAGTCCGCGCCCACCACCCGAGGGCGGAGGCGGCGGAAAGCGTTACCCCCATCTGATGCCACATTCCGGGCACGGCGTGACAGAATGCGTGGATGCCCCCTTGCGGATGCGGGCGGAAGCGATCCGTCGTCACCCACAGCACCCCCGAAGTTCCCAGCGAAAGGAAGGCACGACCCGGCCCCGACCGCGCCCAGCCCCACCGCG
>NZ_BAIO01000118.1 GCF_000613305.1 Komagataeibacter kakiaceti JCM 25156 | reverse complement strand
TATGTGGCGCGCCATGGCCGGGGATATTCGCGGCTGGAGCGCATAGCCCATGGCGTGGCCAGTAGCCTGCTCCAGTACGTGGCCGTAACCGATCCGGTCAAGATTACGCGCATCCAGCTTCACAACCTGTCCGACCAGCCCCGCACATTGTCCGTTACGGCCTATGTGGAATGGGTGCTGGGACCGGCGCGGAGCACGGCGGCCCCCTTCGTCTCCACCGACATGGATACCGAAACCGGTGCGCTGTTCGCCAGCAACCGCTGGAATACCGAATACAGCAACCGGGTCGCGTTCGCGGATATTGGCGGGTATCTCACCGCCTGTTCCGGTGACCGCACGGCCTTCATCGGCCGCAACGGCACGGTGGACCATCCCCTGGCCTTCACCCATGCCAATGGCGTGCAGGGACGGACGGGGGCCGGACTGGATCCATGCGGGGTGGTGCAGACGATCGTGACCCTGCCACCGGGGGGCAAGGCTGAAATCACCTTCCTGCTGGGTGAGGGTGAAAACGAGGACGAGGCCCGCAACCTTGTCACCCGCTACCGCACGGCCAATCTGGATCAGGTGCTCGAAACGGTCAGGCGGCACTGGGACCGCGTGACCGGAACCATACAGGTCCGGACCCCGGACCGGAGCATGGACATCATGCTCAATGGCTGGCTGCTTTATCAGGCGCTGGCCAGCCGCGTGCAGGCGCGGGCCGGTTTCTATCAGGCCAGCGGGGCCTACGGCTTCCGCGACCAGTTGCAAGATGGCATGGCGCTGGCCCTGTCCTGCCCGGAGCTTGTGCGCGGGCACCTGCTGCGCGCGGCGTCGCGGCAGTTCGTGGAAGGGGATGTGCAGCACTGGTGGCTGCCCCAGACCGGGGCGGGGGTGCGCACCCATATTTCCGATGACTGCGCGTGGCTTGCCTATACGGTGGCGTACTACGTCACCACATCGGGCGATACGGGCGTGCTGGATGAACGGATCGAGTTCCTGCAGGCCCCACCCCTGCCCATGAGCGAGCATGACCGTTTCATGGTTCCCGCCACCTCCGCCGAGAGCGGGTCGCTGTTCGAGCACTGCGCCCGCGCGCTGGATCACAGCATGGCCTCGGGGGCGCATGGCCTGCCGCTCATGGGTACGGGCGACTGGAATGACGGCATGAACCACGTCGGCGCGGAAGGCCAGGGGGAGAGTGTGTGGCTTGGCTGGTTCCTGCACACCACGCTCATGGCCTTCATTCCGCTGGCCCGCGCACGCGACGATCACACCCGCGCGGAGCGGTGGCAGGACCATGCGCGCGCCCTCGCCATGGCGCTGGAAGAGACATGGGATGGAGACTGGTACCTGCGCGCCTATTTCGATGATGGCACGCCACTGGGCACCCATACGGCAACGGAGTGCCAGATCGACGCCATTTCCCAGTCATGGGCCGTGCTGTCCGGCGTGGCGTCGCTGGAACGGGCGGAACACGCCATGCGCTCCGTCATGACCCGTCTGGTGCGCCCGCATGACGGGCTGGTGCTTGTGCTGACCCCGCCATTCGACACCATGGAGCCCGATCCGGGCTATATTCGCGGCTACCCGCCCGGCATACGGGAAAATGGCGGCCAGTACACCCATGCCGCCCTGTGGACGGTCATGGCCATGGCCGCGCTGGGCGAAGGGGATCAGGCGCATGCCCTGTTCCATATGCTCAACCCCATCAACCACACCCGCGACCCCGATGACGTGGCCCGTTACCGGCTGGAGCCCTATGTGGTCGCGGCGGATGTCTATTCCTGCCCGCCCCATGTGGGACGGGGGGGATGGTCGTGGTACACCGGATCGGCGGGGTGGATGCAGCGTGTGGGGGTGGAGACCATACTGGGCATCCGCATCCACGGCACGCAGGTGCTGATCGACCCCTGCATACCGCGCGACTGGCCGGAATTCACGCTGACCCTGCGCTGGCGGACCGCGACCTACGGCATTACCGTGCGCAATCCGAACCAGGTGAGCCGTGGCATAAGCCATGTCAGCGTGGACGGCGCATCCGTAACCCCCACCACGATCCTGGACATGGTTGATGATGGCGCTCGCCACGAAATAACCGTCACGCTGGCTGATCCCCCTGCCCTGCGCGATGCGGGCCGCCAGCATGGGCATTCATGCAAATAAAACAAAAAACTCTTTCGCCCATATTCCGTTAACTGCTGCGTGCTGGAAAACAGGCCCATTCTCGTGACCTCTTCTATAACAGGAGAAAGACGATGACTTGCCGCACATATGTTCATATCGAGACCTATCCCCTGCCCGTGGCATTCGCCTTTGCCGGTACTCCCGATACGGGGGCGGAGCGGAAGGGAAGTAAAACAGGCAAGCCCCGCAAGGGCGAGGACGAGCCGGACTCCACCCTCGATAACGACGAAAAGGTCGAGACGACCAGCCACAAAGGTACCGGCAGAACCCCGAAACCTGCGATGGCCACCCGACACCGCCGGGCGGACAGGACTGACACGCACCGGCCTTTCCCGGTAAGGAACAGGACAAGAAAGCAGGCGCGCCCGCGCTATCCGTGGGCCTGCCCATTCAGGCCGGGAACCGTAACCGGATGGTCGCGGGTACGGTCCTCCCCCATTGTCATGGTTCCCGCGCCCCCCGACAAAACATATGCAACCTTCAGACTTTCCGGGGCTTTGGTTCTGGATGGAAGGGAGACACAATCATGGTAAAAACACTCCATTCAACGCTGCTGGCGGCCGTCATGTTCAGTATCCCGGCAATGGCCGTGGCGCAGACCGGCCCGATGGACGAACCGGCCCCCACGGCGAATTCGGCGGCGTCGGAAGTGGGTAAAAACCCGCCCTCCGCCACATCGCGCAGTGGCAGGCGGGTGGAACCCTCGGACAAGCTGTGGAACAACCCCCGCACCGTAAGCGAACAGCCCGGCACGCAGCCGCCCCCCAATGATACGACCATGCATCACCATGAACATGGCAGTGAGGGGCGCAGTTCGCGCGGCGGCGACAAGACCCCCAATCCCGCCGACAGGGGTGACTAGCATGCCACGGCGCGAATACGCCGCAATGCCCCCTGCCGGGAAACCGACATTCCACACAAGGTACCCCGATCATGCAGCACAAACCCGAACCCGAAAGGGACAAGCCCCCCACGCCTGAGGAAAAGCAGGCGGATGAAGGCCGCGACGAAGCCCTGGACGAAAGTTTTCCCGCCAGTGATCCCCCATCACAGGGACGGACGACCGGGCCGAACAAATGAACCGCCCGGCCGGATGGTCCATGCGGAAGGGGACATTTCCCACCACAGGGTTCAGGATGGCGATGCGCCCGCGGGCGGGCGCATGCCATCCTGCATTGATGAACGAAACCGGGCGGACGATGCAGCCTTCGCGGCGCATTCAGTCGTCGCGCACCTTCATCTTTTCACATTCCGCATCCACGCTCATGCGCTGGAACGCGCCCAGGGCCAGCACGATCAGGGTCGCGACCACCAGCAGGCTGGCGGGATAGAGCATATCGGAGGGTTCGCCGGTATTGGTCTCGAAAACCCCGACCAGCCCCTCGATGAAGACCGCGATGATAATGGTGGTAATGAATTTGGTCAGGCTTGCACGGGCCTCGCCAAGGCTTTTCTTGCCGCTGGTCTGGATGACTTCCTCTTCCACGAAATACTTTGCCACGTCGAAGACCGCGACCGCGATCACCACATAGCTGATGGCCTGAAGAAGCGCGTTCCGGCCCGCATGTACCGAATGGGCGAAAGCCCCGACCAGATCCACCATCCCGAAGATCAGAAGCATGAGCGCAAGCAGCATGAGCATGATGCTGGCCGCCGCGAAAGCAAGACGTGACAGGTACTGCATCCTTGTCGCTCCCTATTCCCACGCAAACCCTGTTATGTACAGGCCGACATTTGCCCTGGGCAATTTATTGGCGTGCATGGCCTGAAATGGAATAAATGACCACTTTCATCCACTCCCCCATGAATCCACAGGTCTGTTTTTAGACCATATGGAAGAATATACAAGAATCAATCTATCGCAATGCAACAAATATATCTCTGTTATATTATGAATTCGATACATATTTCATGAAATTGGAAATTTTTATTTTTATTTTCTCCCAGAACGGGCAACCCCGTCCCGGATGCTCCGTTGATCTCTCCGCGGCGTGCAATGCCGGGATCGCTTCCCCGCCACAGCCCCACGGGCGTGAGGGGGAATAACAAGGATCCCGTAAAGCCGCTGCAATCCAGAAAGGTGAACGATCATGGTTTATCGTATCTACCCGCACGAAGGTGCCAGCATTCCCGCAACCGCGCCGGCCGATACACACGGCAGCGGCAGCCACGGCGGACATGGCAGTGGCGCCGAACACAATCCGGGCAACTTTGCCAACGACCCCCAGAAAGCGTCCGAAGCAGGGCACAAGGGGGGACAGCACAGCGGCGGCAATTTCGCCAAGGATCCGCAACGGGCGTCCGAAGCTGGCCACAAGGGCGGGCAGCACAGCTCGGGCAACTTTGCCCAGGACCCGCAGCGCGCCGCCGAAGCGGGGCGCAAGGGGGGACAGCACAGCCACGATCATGACCACGACAAGGGCTGACTTCCGGTGGGCGGAACCTGCAAGGGTTCCGCCCTGCCGCAATGCAGGACAGTTGAAAAAAAGAAGGCTGCCTTACACAGGCATTGCGCCGGATACCATGAATGAAAATTGCATATGAAATAAAAATATAATTCCGGGCACCCCTGTAGCGGATTATGTATTCGTGCCTGTTTTTATGGTGTCCAGCTTCCTGTCGATGCAACCATGATGCATGGGGAGTAATAAAAAATGAATAAAAGCATAATTGCGATACTGGGGCTGGCGGCCTGCCTGTCCGTGCCCGCGATGGCGCAGTCAATTCCGGAAAAGAGCGGCATCAATTCCCTTATGGGCGTTGCGTCCCGCACGGCTGATTTCGTCAAGATCGCCACGATCAGCGATATGTTTGAAATCCAGTCCAGTGAACTCGCGCAACAGAACCATGACCCCACGCTAACCGCCTTCGCGGCGCGGATGATCGAGGATCACAAGAAAATCTCGGCATCGCTCAAGGACACCATCCGCAGCGGCAACCTGCAGGCGGACCAGCCCGCTGATCTGGATACAAGCCATCAGGACATGCTGGACAAACTCAAAACGCTGCATGGCCATGACTTTGCCCTGCAATACCGCTCGGACCAGATTTCCGGACATGAAGACGCCGTGTCGCTCTACCGCCGTTACGCCGAAGGTGGGGATAACGCGGCATTGAAAACCTGGGCCGCCCATACCCTTCCCATGCTTGAAAACCATCTGAAAATGGCGCGCGCGCTGCCACAGTAAAGGGCTTCGGACGCGCCGGATAAAAAGCTGTCTGAAAAAATGAGTGATGGAAACAGCAGTTTCCGGGTGCCGCCTTTTTGAAAAAAGGCGGCATTTGCCTGATTCCCTCTCATGATTATGGAATGTCTCAGGGACAGACTTTTTCAGACAGTCCCCGATATATCTTCCATGGCGCGCGGCGTGGCGGTCATGTGCGCAGTACGGACGCCGCCACCGGCTGCGGCCAGACATCATCCCGCGCGATCCGCCCCGCTGATATGTCGAGCGCGCAGTTGACGACAATAGGCGCCGCCCCCTCCGGTATCACGGTTTCAAAACGCAGGCCCTGCGTGCCCGTGCCCGTCATGAAATCATATGTGCCCAGCATCCCGCGCGTCTGGCGCAACCATGCCATCGCTCCCCCACGGTCGGGCAGAAGGCGGATGTCGGACGGGCGGATAAGAACATCCGCCCCGCCATCAGGCACGGATGTGGCAAAGGCGTGAATGTCCGGCAGGTCGGCGATGAACAGCCCGCGTTCGACCCGGCCGGGAATACGGATCACATCCCCCGTGAATTCCATGACAAAGGGACTGGCCGGTTTCTCCTCCAGTTGCCGCACCGTGCCGGCCTGCACAATGCGCCCGTGCCGCATCAGCGCGATCGTATCCGCCAGTTCGGTGGCTTCCTGCCGGTCGTGGGTGACAAGGATGGTAGTCAGCCCGAGGCGTTCATGCAGGTCGCGCAGCCACCCCCTGATCTGCCTGCGCACAAGCGGGTCAAGCGCGCCAAAGGGTTCGTCCAGCAGCA
>NZ_BAIO01000119.1 GCF_000613305.1 Komagataeibacter kakiaceti JCM 25156 | reverse complement strand
AGATCACGGCCCCGCCGTCGCCCGCGCCCAATCGCAGCCCGTCGCCGCAAGCCCGAGAAGCCGCGCAAGATCGTCAGGAAGAGCAAGCCGGTGCCAATGCTCAAAAAGCCGATCCCGGACAAAACGCCGCCCGCCGAGGCCACAACCGCACCGCCCTCCACAGAAGCGCCACCGGCGCCGACACAGGCCGCCCCCGCTCCCGGTTCGTCATCGGCCCATGCGTCGCATGACCCGGTGACCTGGCAGGGCGCGCTGCTGGCGCAGCTTGAAAAGTTCAAGCGCTACCCATCCGACGCCATGGCCGACCATCAGGAAGGCGTGCCCACCGTGACCTTCTCCATGGACCGCAAGGGTCATGTGCTTTCAGTGACGCTGGCGAGCAGTTCCGGTCATGCGCTGCTGGACCAGGAAGCCATAGCGCTCCCCAAACGCGCCCAGCCGCTACCCATCCCGCCGGACAGTATCGCAGGCGAACTCATCACACTCACGGTTCCGGTGGAATTCTATCTCCACCACAACTGATCATTAATGGATAACAAGAGGGGGGGTAGCAGATGCCCGTATTCTTGAACCGTCGCCGCGCTGGGCGTGATGTCAATGGAATTCGCCCTGGCATGGGCGCGAACCCTAACGCAGTCCGGCGGCTCGAAGCGCGCTGCCAGAAAGCATGCGTCAGGATGACCAACCTGCGTCGTGTCCTGCTACATGGGATCGTCGAGGCCGGTCCAGGCATGACGGCCACCGAAATATGGCGCACGCTGGGGCGAATGATGCAGGATCGCGCGCCCAGCCTGGCTTCCATTCAGCGTAACCTGAACCTGTTTGTTGCGCATGGTATCGTGCGACGCGACGTGTCTTCCGACCGTATCCTGCGTTACCGTATTGCCCCTGCCCGCACAGGCAGGATTGCAATCACCTTTGTCGAAGCGGACACGGGACGGACAATTCCCTGTAACGCCCCTGGGATTGCCAGTCTGCTGCGACAACTGGCTGCCCAATACGGGCTGGCCGTGCAGGGCGCATCCATTACCGTTTCAACCACGCACCCAAACGCTACCGACATCTTGCCGTAGCAACAGAACAAAGCCACGAATTGGCAGGGCCACTGTGCGGGCACCCGCCGGAAGCATTGGCGCACTATTCATACCTGATCCACGTGAGCCCGTCAGCGGCAGGGGCGTGACCAGGCCGCTGTCAGGCACGTGTCCATATGCACTCAGGAAGATGTCGCGGCAGTCCTGATTTCATCTTGTGATGCAGGAACAAACGATTTCATACGGGCGTAACTTTCGCGCGCACCATGAATAAAGCGTTCGGCATCCAGTCGCGCATTGTCAATTGCATCACGAAACGCCGTCCAGGAAATCCCGCGTCCCATCGGGTCTGGCGCCAGATGACGCGCGCCGAAACTGGCACCATCCCCCATTTTATCAACGAGCCTGATCAGGATGTTGGCCCCGAGCTTGGAGCCTTCCGCTACGTAAAGCCATCCGAGGGCGGTCGAGGGATCGGGAACAGCTACAGACATGCGCGGGGCAGGGAAGCCGATACCCAGATCCTCCATATCCGCACTCACCTGCCGGAACCTGTTTCTTGCCGCCAGATCGGGCACGATACGGGCAAGATCCTGACGGCTGTAAAGCGGGTCCAGATCCCGATGAAAAAGATACTGCATCAGCACAAAATCCCGATAGCCCGCAGCATCCGTAAACATGCCACGGGACATGACGATACGATTGAGATCATCATGGATATGGTGGGTCGCTTCACGTACCTGGGATGAAAGAGGCGTACGGACGTTTCCATCATTCAGAAGGGCCATGTTTTTATTCCCGTTACAATTTTATACTTAACAGATAGTGGCCTGATTCCTGTTTTTGACATGAACCGGCCGCCGTAATCTGGCACTTCTTACGAATAATGCAACTAAGAATCAGGCGCAACAAATTCCTTGCTGCCGCCTAGTTTGTGGCGTTATCGTGACGATAATGATTATCATTATCGGTGGTGAATAATGAACAAGTCCCCCCTCGCGCGACGACCGGCGTGCCGTTGCCGCATGCTGGCCACCACGGCCCTTGCCTGTATCTGGCTGACCCCCGCTTTTGCCGCATCACAGGAAATCCAGGCGCAAATCCCTGGAAAAACGGCGAAAAAAACGGCTTCCACGCCAGCACAGGTATCCCTCTCCCCCGCTGATCCCATCAAGCTTTCTCCGGTCAAGGTGCAGGGCAGCACGGACATCATCGACCTGATGAAATTTGATCCGGACAAGGATCATAGCGAAGTGGGCAAACCGGCAGTCCTGACGACCACCACAACCTACAAGACCTTCCGTGACCGGCAGATTGACAGTCTGGAGGATTATTCGCGGCGCGTGGATGCCGCCGTCAATTACAGTAACGGAAATTCCAGCATCAATATTCGTGGCCTGGACCAGAACCGGATCCTGACAACGATTGATGGCGTGCGCATGCCATGGGCCAATGATGGCGCCTATGCCGGCAGCTTCAATACCGCGCAGGGCGGGGTAGGGGACTTTGACTTCAATTCGCTGGGGGCGATTGATGTCGTCAAAAGCGCTGATTCCAGCTTTTTTGGCACCGGGTCACTTGGCGGCGTGATTGCCCTGCGCACGCTGGACCCGGAAGACATTCTCAAACCCGGAAAGAATTTCGGTGGCCTGACCAAACTGACCTATAATGGCGCAAGCGAGGCCGCACTCCTCAATCAGGCTTTTGCCGCACGCTACAAGAACACGGTATTCCTGCTGCAGGGCGGCTACCAGAATGGTAGCGAAACCGGCAACCGTGGCGATACGGGTGGGTATGGCCGGACCCGGACCATGCAGAACCCGGCCTCCTATCAGGTCGGCAATTTCCTAGGCAAGGTCCGGCATTATTTTGCAGGCGGCCACCGGATCGGCCTGACCGGGGAGTGGTATGACCGCAATTATAACGAGGAAACCAAGACGTCCGAAACCACGGCAACCGACCGCTACCACACCCGCAGCGAAAACCAGCGGTCCCGCGTTTCCGCCAATTATGACTATCAGGCCGACAGCCCGACCGCACTGTTCAGTGAGGCGCATTTTCTGGCCTACTGGCAGAGCATCAAGACCGATACCGACATCACCAACCGGGATTCCGCCAACGCATCCACCTACACCCACGAACATCTCAGCCTGCCCGTGCAGTCCTATGGTGTTACAGGTTCGGCAACAAACAACATCTTTACCGGACCGCTGCACCACAAGATTACTTATGGCGGCGAAGTCTTCCTGACCGATACCTACCAGACCCAGACCGGCCAGCAGGCGGTTTCCAGCCCGTATCTGCATGACAATTTTTCCGACATGCCCAAGGTCCATGGCACGGATATGGGGGCCATCGTTCAGGACCGCATCGGCATTGGCCGCAATGAATGGTTCCATATCACGCCGGGATTCCGCTTTGATTACTTCCAGCGCGACCCGCACAATACCACATCCTACATGGCCAATGCGGGTTATGGCGGCCTGCCACATGGTGCGCACGGTTCCCATTTCTCGCCCAAGGTTCTGGTGGAAGCGCGCGTAGCCCATGACCTGACGCTATATGGACAATATTCCGAAGCCTACCGCGCGCCATCGGCTACGGAAGAATATCTGAACTACAGCACCCCGCCATTCTATCAGGTCAGCGGCAACCCGAACCTCAAGCCTGAAAGCAGCAGGGGGTGGGAAGTCGGCATGAAATACGGCAACTCCGAACGCGGCGCCAATATCTCGTTCTATGATAATCACTACCACAACTTCATTGACATGGAGGGGGTCAGCGGCTGCTCGGGGTATTACCTGTGTTACGGCTACACGAATCTTGCACATGTGCGCATCTATGGGGTGGAGGCGAGCGTCAACTGGGCGTTTGACCGGCACTGGCATGCCTGGGGTTCGTTTGCCTATGCCGATGGGCGCGATACGGACATGAACTTCCATCTCAGTTCGGTCGCACCTTTCCGTGGCATCATCGGCTTTGGCTACAAGAGGGATAACTGGGGCAGCGACCTTTCGGGCACATTTGCCACTTCACGTGATGACGCCAAATACCTGACCACCACCGGATCGCTAAAAGACCAGTGGAAAACGCCGGGCTACGTTATTTTTGACCTGACAGGCTGGTACAGCCCCAAATTCTACCGCCCGCTGCGCATACAGGCGGGCATGTACAACATCTTTGACAAGGCTTACTACAACGCCGCCTCGCTGCCATACGGGCAGTCGTCCAGTTCGCTTTCGGAGCGGTACTACACGCAACCCGGCCGCTCCTTCAAGGTAACTGCAAGGATCGAATTCTGATGGTGAATGAACCCGCAGGCCACGGCCGGATGAAAATGGGTCGCCGGATGTTTGCCTGCCTGCTGGCGGGCAGCATGCTGACCATGCCACGCCCCGGGTGGAGCGCTGAAGAGGGCACGGTGACCGACTGCCGGGGCCGACACGTAAAAATTGGCCCCGCAAGGCGCATTGCCAGTATCGGCGGCACCATTACCGAAACCCTGTACGCACTGGGGGCGCAGGACCGCATCATCGCGGTCGATATCACCTCCACATGGCCCGAACAGGCTCTGCATGAGAAGAAATCCGTGGGGTACATGCGCGCCCTGTCCGCCGAGGGCATCCTGTCGCTCCAGCCGGACCTGATTTTGGCCATGAACGATTGCGGGCCGCCGCCAGTTCTGGACCAGTTGATGGCGTCCACTGTTCCGGTTGTGTTTGTTGATGCCACACCGTCCGAGAATGCCATTGTCGCACGTACGCGCTTTCTGGCCAGTCTTCTGGATGCACAAACGGCAGGGGCACAGCTATGTGCGGACATATCGCAGCATTTCGACATGCTGACGCAGTGGCGCACCGCACACCCGACGACAAAGCGGGTGCTGTTCGTCATGCGCATGAGCAATAACCGCCCGATGGTCGCGGGCACGGGTACGGCGGCAGATGCCGTGATCCGCCTTGCTGGTGGCACCAATCCTGCTGCATTCGGAGGCTACAAGATACTGGATCAGGAAGCCCTGATCGGCCTGCGGCCCGATGCGGTCTTGACCATGGAACAGGATGCCCCGCAGGTCCGCGCGGCCCTGCTGGGCAATGCGGGTTTCAGGCTGACACCGGCAGGCAGAAATCAGGCAATCATCGCCATGGAGGGCGAACGCCTGCTTGGCTTTGGTCCCCGCACGCCCGATGCGGCACTGGAACTGGCCCGCCGCCTGGACACGTCCACATGACACGGGACATATCATGCGCGCCCTGGCTTCTGGCGCTGCTGGCCGCCCTGCTGGTGATGACCGCGCTGTTCGCCCTTGATACAGGGGCAACGACGGTCCACCTGCACGATCTGTGGCATCCCGCCACTGATGTAACGGGACAGGCGGCGCAACTTGTACTGCGGGACATCCGCGCGCCCCGCATTGTCATGGCCTGCCTGACCGGGGCGGCGCTGGCGGTTGCGGGCACGATCATGCAGGGGCTGTTCCGCAACCCGCTGGCCGATCCGGGGCTGGCGGGGGTATCATCTGCCGCAGCCCTCGCCACCGCCTGCATCATCGTGCTGGGTGGTTCAGGGTCATGGGTGTCTTGGCTGGGCAGGTGGGCCATTCCCTGCGCGGGTATTGCCGGCAGCTTCACGGGCATGGGGCTGCTCTATCTTTTTGCCACGCGTGGTGGCGTAACATCCATGACCGCAATGCTGCTGGCCGGTGTGGCCTTTGGCGCGTTTTCCGGCGCGCTGACCGGCGTGCTGATCTTCCGGGCGAACGACGCGGCTGCGGGATCTGACATTCTGGACAATGGGCAGCTTTTCAGGGGCAACGTGGGGAGCATTGGCCTGCTGCTGCCGTTCCTGCTGGTCGCCGGTGGCCTTGCGGCCTATCTGGCCGCGCCACTGAACGCCATGCTGCTTAATGAACATAATGCACACCTGATGGGCTACCCGGTCGAACGGATCAAAAGCCTGTCGATGCTGGCCGTGGCCTGCGCTACGGGGCCAGCCGTGTCCCTGGTGGGGGCGATCGGGTTCGTGGGGGTGGTCGTGCCGCATCTGGTGCGGCTTGTAGTGGGGCCTGACCACAGGATCGTACTGCCAGCGAGCG
>NZ_BAIO01000120.1 GCF_000613305.1 Komagataeibacter kakiaceti JCM 25156 | reverse complement strand
GGGGTGCGGGAGGGATCAGGCGGCCTGTGGCGCCGGTTCATGCCATGCGCGCGGGGGCGGCTGGTGTGTCACAATTGTCACGTCTATGTCAGGATACCCGCAATGGGGCGATGGGTGGCGGGTGTACACGCTAATTTGGGCGGGCCTTGTCTGGATTGGCGGGGGCGATGGTGATACGCGGCAGATGGTCTGCGCGCTGGGGCAGGCGCCACAGCAGAAAGGACAAGGGCATGGAAAATTGTGTGCTGGACGCCGGTCCGGTCATGTCCACGCACCCTGGCCACGGTACGGTGCAGCCTTACATGATCTTTCCCCGCCCGGAATGGGCGGCCCTGCGGGCGAATGTGCCGCAATCGCTGGGGGAGGCGGACATCGCCTCGCTGCGCGGGCATAACGAACCTGTCTCGCTGGAAGACATAACCGAGATTTACCTGCCGCTTTCGCGCCTGCTCAACCTGCATGTCATGGCGACGCGCAGCCTGAACAACATGGTCAAGAGTGCGTTCATCGGCGCGCCGATGGCGCGGATGCGTTTGTGATCGGGATCGCGGGCAGCGTGGGGGTGGGCAAGAGCACGTTCGCGCGCCTGCTGCAGGCGGTGCTGTCGCGCTGGCCCGATCACCCCAATGTGGCGCTGGTCACGACGGATGGCTTCCTGCACCCCACGCGGGTGCTGGAACAGCGCAACCTCATGCACCGCAAGGGCTTTCCCGAAAGTTATGACCTGCGGCAGATGATCTCCTTCCTCGCGGCGCTGAAGGCGGGTGCGCGCGGCCTGAAGGTTCCGGTCTATTCGCATGAGGCCTATGACATCGTGCCCGACCGTTACCAGGTGATCGACCAGCCCGACATCCTGATATTCGAGGGGCTGAACGTATTGCAGACCGTATCCGAACAGCCGTTCATGGCATCGGATTTCTTTGATTTCTCGATCTATCTCGATGCCGATACGGATGTGATCGCGGACTGGTACGTGCAGCGTTTCCTGCTGCTGCAACAGACCGCGTTCCGCAAGCCGACATCCTATTTCCATCACTGCGCCGATCTGCCCCGCGCCGAGGCCGAGCGCATGGCGCGCGACATCTGGCGGCGGATCAACCTGCCCAACCTGCAGCAGAACATCCTGCCCACGCGTGAACGCGCGCGCGTGGTCATGCACAAGAAACCGACCCATGCGGTGGATACCGTGTGGATGCGCCAGATCTGAAACCCGGCGAATGGCCCGACGCATCGCCGGGCCACCGAAACGCCGCTTGCGGCTTACGTGTTGAGATAGATGGTCTTGGTATCGACATAGGCTTCGAGACCGTACTGGCCATCCTCCCCGCCGATGCCGCTGTCGCCATAGCCGTGGTGGAACCCCTGCGCCGCCTCGCCGCCTTCGCGGTTGACGTAGATCTCGCCAAAGTTGAGGTCGTTGGTCAGGCGCATGATGTTCCCGAGATTCTGCGTGAACAGATAGGCCGACAGCCCGTAGCGCGACTTGTTGGCCTGGGTGATGGCGTCATCGAAATCCCGCACGCGGATCAGGGACAGGACGGGGCCGAACACCTCGTTCCGCACAATGTCCATGTCACCCGAAACATTGGTCAGCAGGGTGGGGGCGTAGAAATTGCCCTTGTCATAGGCCCCGCCGGTCAGGCGCTTGCCGCCCAGTTCGACCTTCGCGCCCTGTTCCACGGCGCGGCGCACCATGCTGTCCACCTTTTCCAGTTCGGCGGCGCTGATCTTGGGGCCCATGTCGGTCTTTTCATCCAGCGGGTCGCCGGTCCGGAGGTCCGCGATCTTCGCGCGCAGGCGCTCCAGAAAGGCGTCATAGATGGCCGTATGCACATAGGTGCGTTCATTGGCCGTGCAGACCTGCCCGCAATTCATGAACCGCGCGCTGACGGCGGCATTGACTGCCGCGTCCAGATCCGCATCCTCCATCACGATGAAGGGCGCCTTGCCGCCAAGCTCCAGCCGCACTTCCTTCAGCTTCGGAGGCGGCGGCCATGATCTTGCGGCCCGCGGGCGTGCTGCCGGTCATGGTGATGAGCTTGGTGATCGGGCTGGTGACCAGCGCGTTGCCCACAGTGGCCCCGCCGCCGGTCACGACATTGACGATCCCCTTGGGGAACCCGGCCTCCACCGTCAGTTCAGCCAGCGCCAGGGTGGAGAGCGGCGTCAGTTCATGGGGCTTGATGACAAAGGTGTTGCCCGCCGCCAGCGCCGGACCCAGCTTGCGCGCGGTCAGGGCGAGCGGGAAATTCCACGCGGAAATGCCCGCGACCACGCCATGGGGAATCTTTTCGATCAGGATCTTCTCGCCCGGTCGGCTGCCGGGAATGATGTTGCCTTCCAGCCTGCGCACGTTCTCGGCCGCGAAACGGATGAGCTGGATGGCGAAATTGACCTCGATCCGGGCCTCCTTCAGCGGCTTGCCGTTTTCGGATGTAATGATGCGGGCCAGTTTTTCCCCATCGCGCCGGATCAGTTCGATCAGGCGGTACAGGTAATCCGCCCGGTCGGTCGCGACCTGTCGGCTCCAGGCGGGAAAGGCGTCCTGCGCGGTGCGCAGCGCGCGGGCGACATCGCCTTCGCCCGCGATGGCGACATGGGCCAGCACATCGCCCGTGGCGGGGTTGCGGATGGTGTCACGTTCGGAATTGTCGGCTCTGGTCCACTCCCCGCCAATGAACAGGTCATGGGTTTTCGGCTCGGCCATTATGGAGTCTCCGTTTCAGGTGATGGGATGGATCGGGATGCCCCGGCGCACGATGTACGTGGCAACGCCCCCCGGTCCCGCGGGGGCGGGACGGGGCAGGCTGGCGCGGGGGTGAGGGTGTTGATGAAAAAAGGGTAACAGGCGGGGGTCAGGACAGGAAGGGGTGGCCCTCATGGGCGACCAGCAGATCATGCATATCGGTTGCATGTTCTTCTTCTTCCGCAAGGATCTTTTCGAGCATGACGCGCGTTGTAGGGTCATGGTCGGCAAAGTAGCGGATCAGTTCACGGTAATGTTCGATCACCAGCCGTTCGGCCACCAGGTTCTGGCGCACCATCTCGATCAGGTTGCCGCCATGGCCGTATTCGGTGGCGGAGCGGGAGGCCAGCCCCTCGGGCGAGAGATTGGGCGTGCCGCCAAGCTGGTCGATGCGGTTGGCGGCCCAGAGCATGTGGGCGCGCTCTTCCTTCGCGTGGGTCGCGAACTCGCCGGCCACGCTTTCGCTGTTGATGCCCGCCACGGCAATGGAGTGCATGGTATAGCGCAGGACACAGACAAGTTCGGTGGCCACCACCGTCTGCAACAGCTCGATCGCGGTCTTGACGTTTCCCTGATAGGCCGGGGTCAGCGCGCCTTTCTCGATCGCCTGTCTGGCGCGGGCGCGCAGCGTCTGCACGTCGGTCAGGAAGGTGTTTTCGACTACATCGGCCATGGTCGTCTCCTTGTCTGTTCCCGCGCGGCGGGAAGGCCGCGCCAGGGCGCGGGCCGTCGCCGCAGTAACGGCCCGGAAGGGGAGGGGGTTCCCCGCCATAAGGGGGGTCGCCACGACAAAATGGGCATGAATGGCGGAAACTGCGCAAAAAACGGGGTTTTCGCTTTTTCAGGCGTTGCCATTCACGTTCAGATCATTATTGATCCGTATTAATAAGACCTATCAGCTTTAAGGATGACTAAACGGCATGGTATCATTCACCGCAGGCCAGTCTGAAAAGCTCCCGCGTCGCGCATTGAGCGAGGAAGCCTATGACCATGTGCGCCGCGGGCTGATCCGCAGCCGTTACCGCTCGGGGGAACGTCTTGTCCTGCGGCCTCTCGCCGCCGAGCTGGGACTGAGCCCGACCCCGGTGCGCGAGGCGCTGCTGCGCCTTGTGTCCGAACACGCGCTGGAACTGAATGACCGCAATACCGCCGTCGTTCCCGCCATGACCCAGCGCAGCTTTGCCGAGATTCATGACCTGCGTTCCGATCTGGAAATGCGTCTGGCCGCCGCCGCCGCCCAGAATGCGTCCGACCATGGAATCGAGGCGCTGGTCATATTGCAGAACCAGTTCATGGACGCCGCGCGCGCGCATGATGACGGGGGCATGGCCGCCTTCAACGCGGATTTTCACACCACGGTCGCGACCCTGGCCGAACTGCCGCTTACGGCGACCATCCTGCGCAACCTGTGGATGCGCATCGGGCCGATCTACGCGCTCTCACGCCCCATGCGCCATCTGGAGCATGAAGGGCGGATCCACCCGCATGAGGAACTGATCACGGCGCTGCGCCAGCGCGACGTGGCGGCGGCGCAGGCCGCCGTGGCGCGTGATTTCGAACATGCCCGCCGCTGGATCGAACCCCGGCTGACCTGAAGCCATCGGGCCGGTCGGGCGGCCCTTTCCCGGTAATGAAGGTGTCCGGGCGCGCCTTGTTTTCAAAAAGGCGGCGTTCCCTGAAGTTTTTTCCTGATGACAGGCTGTCTCAGGGGCGGGTTTCGCCGCCCGTGCGTGCGCCCCTGGCCCCTTTCGGGGCGTTCAGGGGCGTTCAGGCGTCTTGAGCTGGGGCACCTCGATGTCGATTTCCAGCATCGAGACGGAGTTGCCACGGTCCAGCTTGACCTGCACCTTGTCCTGATCGACGGGGATATGCTTCTTGATGACTTCCAGAATCTCGGCGTGCAGCTTGGACAGCAGGTCGGATTCGGACGCATCTCCCGTGCGCTCATGGGCCAGCAGGATCTGGAGCCGGTCACGCGCGACCGGGGCGGATGTCTTGTTGCCGCGACCGAAAAAGGCGCTGAACAGGCTCATCAGTTTCTCCCCTTGAACAGCCGGGCGAACAGGCCCTTGCGCTCGGTCGGTACGGTCACTTCCAGCTTTTCGCCCTCCAGCCTGCGCGCGGCTTCGGCATAGGCGCGGGCGGGCGGCTGTCGGGGCTGCTCAGGGTCACGGGCGCGCCAAGGTTGGACGCGCGCAGCACTTCCTCGCTTTCGGGAATGATGCCGAGCAGCGGGATGGACAGGATTTCCAGAACGTCCTCGATGCGCAGCATCTCGCCGCGCGCGGCGCGCGCGGGGTCGTAGCGGGTCAGCAGCAGGTGCTTTTCAACCTTGCCGCCGCCCTTGGCCTTCTCGGTCGTGCTGTCGAGCATGCCGATGATCCGGTCGCTGTCACGCACGGACGAGACTTCCGGGTTGGTCACGACAATGGCGTAATCCGCGTGGTACATGGCAAGCTGCGCGCCGCGCTCGATCCCGGCGGGGCTGTCACAGATCACCCAGTCGAATTTCTCGCGCAGTTCCTGCATCACGCGGGCCACGCCCTCGGCGGTAAGCGCGTCCTTGTCACGGGTCTGGGATGCGGGAAGGATGGAGAGCGTCTCGATGCGCTTGTCACGGATCAGCGCCTGCGAAAGCTTGGCGTCGCCCTGGATCACGTTGATCAGGTCGAACACGACGCGCCGCTCCGCCCCCATGACAAGGTCGAGATTGCGCAGCCCGACATCGAAATCGACCACAACGACATTCTGCCCGGTCTGTGCCAGTGCCGCGCCCAGCGCCGCGGTTGACGTCGTCTTCCCGACGCCGCCCTTGCCGGATGTGACAACCAGCACTTTTGCCATTGGGGTAGTTCCTTGTCCGCTTTTGGAGGGTGTTTTCTTGTTCATGACCTGATGGATACAGTTGTATGGGTTGGCGCGCGCAGGGCGCAATGGGAATTCAGCACGGTATTGTCAGGTTTTGCGGCCCGCGAATGCGGACGGCACCAGCGGCTGCACGACAAGTGTGTCATTACTGAGAACGATCTGCGCCGGTTTCTGTACGTAGCGCGGATCTATTTCTTCAGCGGTAATGTAATAACCGTCAATGGCCAGCAGTTCGGCCTGCATGGACTGGGCGAAGATGCGGGCATCGGGCTGCCCGTTCATGCCCGCGATGGCCCGCCCGCGCAGCGCGCCGTAAACATGGATCGACCCCCCGGCCGTCACTTCCGCCCCCGAACCGACTGACCCGACGATGATGATGTCGCCATCGGGGTTCATGATCACCTGGCCGGAGCGGATCGGCTGCTCGATG
>NZ_BAIO01000121.1 GCF_000613305.1 Komagataeibacter kakiaceti JCM 25156 | reverse complement strand
GGTGGCCGGTGGACGGGCTGGCCATCCTTCAGCAGGCCGCCAATGCTGTGAATCCGGCTTATTTCCAGAATTTCCGCCGTTGTCAGGTCCGGCAGGATGCCCGGCAGGCGTGCGGCCAGCATGGATTTGCCAGCACCGGGCGGGCCGACCATCAAAAGCGAATGGCGCCCGGCCGCCGCGATTTCCAGTGCGCGGCGGCCGGTCTCCATGCCGCGAATATCCGCCAGGTCGGGCAGGGCGGTCAGGTCGGGCGCGATGCGGGGCGGGAGTTCAACCGGCTCGATCACCTGCTGGCCACGGAAATGGTTCAGGAGCGCGGGCAGGGAACGGATGGCGAGGATGTCCATATCCTCACTGGCCCAGCGGGCCTCGATACCCTGATCCGCCGGGCAGATCAGCCCCAGCGACTGGGCCGCCGCCGTTATGGCCGCGGGCAGCACGCCACAGACCGGGTTGACGCCGCCATCAAGCGACAGTTCACCCAGCGCCGCGTAACGCTGCGCCAGATCGCCCGGCAACAGGCCCATGACCATGAGCAGCGCCAGGGCGATGGGAAGGTCAAAATGCGAGCCTTCCTTCATGAGGTTGGCGGGCACCAGATTGACCACGATGCGCTTGGCGGGTAGCGCCAGACCCATGGCGGACAGGGCCGCGCGCACGCGCTCACGCGATTCATTGACGGCCTTGTCCGGTAGCCCGACGATCAGGAATGACGGAAGGCCCACGGCAAGCTGGACCTCGATTTTGACAGGAACGGCTTCAATGCCGGAAAAGGCAAAACCGGAGATGGATGCAAGCGCCGTATCAGTCATGATGCGATGATGCCGGATACGGACGGGTTTGGCCATGATGGCGCATGGGCATGATTTACGCGCCAGCCGCGTGGATTGCGGCGGCCATGGCCATGCGGCTCCTAATTTGTTGGCATAATATTTCTTATAAAACTTTTGGCGGTGCGGGAAAGGGGACGCATGACCTCTGCTTCAGTCCACCCGCCCGTCCCATCCGTTGTGCGGAAATCTGCACAACGGCCGTGGCCGGGGCGTCCTTTCAGGCATGTGGCGCATTGGCCACATGCCTGCGCCACCTGTGACATGTCACTTACGGATTTTCCGTAAGGACCGTTCAGGCATCGGCCCGCCGGTGATCCGCCCTGCGGTCATGCGTCCCGAACAACGCCCTATACGTCATGCACCATGTCGAGATCGGCAAAGCGCGTGAACTCGCCTTCGAAGAACAGATTCACCGTCCCTGTCGGCCCGTGGCGCTGTTTTTCCAGAATCAGTTCCGCGCGGTTATGCGCCAGATCCATCTTGCGCTGCCATTCTTCCATAGCGGTCTGGTATTTATCCACTGAATCGTAGGATGTTTCCTTGGGCTGGCGCTGCTGGAGGTAGTACTGGTCGCGATAGACGAACATGACCGCATCCGCGTCCTGCTCGATCGAGCCGGATTCACGCAGGTCCGACAGCATGGGCCGCTTGTCTTCCCTGCTCTCGACCTGGCGCGATAGCTGGGATAGCGCGATGACCGGAACCGAAAGTTCCTTGGCCAGCGCCTTGAGGCCCTGCGTGATCATGGAAATTTCCAGCACGCGGTTTTCCGCCCGGCTCCCTACCGATGGCCGCATGAGCTGGAGGTAATCGACCACCACAAGGCTCAGCCCCTTCGTGCGCGCCAGCCTGCGGCAGCGCGTGCGCATGGCCGAGAGCGAGATGGCCGGTGTATCGTCGATATGCAGCGGCAGTTGCGCCAGTTCCCGGCTGACCTGCACGAAGCGGTCGAATTCCTTCTGGCCCAGATCGCCACGGCGAATTTTCTCCCCCGATACGCTGGCCTGCTCGGACAGGATACGGGTGGCCAGCTGCTCGGCAGACATTTCAAGCGAGAAAATGGCGACCGAACCCTTGGGCTTGTTATCCTCCGGTGCCTCGCGGGCTTCCTGCATCAGGGCGCGCGCGGCGGAAAAGGCGATCTTGGTGGCCAGCGCCGTCTTGCCCATGGCCGGACGCCCCGCCAGGATCAGCAGATCCGATGGATGCAGCCCGCCGGTTTTCTTGTCCAGATCGCGCAGCCCGGTGGTCAGGCCCACCACATCGCCCGTGCGGGTAAAGGCTGATGGGCAATGTCCAGCGCTTCGGCCAGCGCGCGGTCAAAGGACAGGAAGCCCCCGTCCTGCCCCTTCTCCGTCGCCAGGCGGAACAGGGCTTCCTCGCTCGCGGCGATCTGGTCGGGACCGTCAAGGTCGGGACGCGCGCCAAAGGCGTTGTTGACCACATCCTGCCCGATATCGATCAACTGCCGCCGGATCCACGCATCATGGATCACCCGGCCGTAATCGGCCGCGTTGATGATGCCGACCATGGAGGTCAGCAGCCGGGCCAGGTAGCTGGTGCCCCCCACCGCGTCCAGCACGCCGGTATTTTCGAATTCGGCCCGCAATGTCACCGGGTCAGCCAGTTGCCCGGCCTCGATACGGCGGGAAATGGCGTCATAGATGCGGCCATTGGTTTCATCGGCGAAATGCGCGCCGGTCAGGAAGTCCGATACGCGGTCATAGGCGCGGTTATTGGTCAGCAGCGCGCCCAGCAGCGCCTGCTCGGCCTGCACGTTGGCGGGCGGCATGCGCTGCGATACGCCGAGGAGCGAGTCCTTCTGCGAGGACTCTGCGGGGGGATTCTGGATCGTGTTCACACCCCCCTTCTACCGATCCCCCGCGCGACCGGAAGGGGGATGTGTCGTGCCGATGCCCTCAGGTGCTGCGCGCGCGTACCAGTCCTTCCGCGCGGTGGATGATGGCCATGGCCTTTTCCTGCACCGTGTCGATGTTGTAGCGCTTCAGTATGTCACTGCGCGCCCTGTGGCCGATATGGGCGCAGAGTTCGGGGCGGGCGTACAGGTACAGGATCCGGTCGGCCAGCGCCTCGGGCGTTACGGTGCGCAGGAGAAAGCCGTTTTCCCCATCGCGGATGATGTCGGGAATGGCCCCCACGGGTGTCGCGATGACCGGCAGCCCGGTCTGCATGGCTTCATGCACGGCGATGCACAGCCCCTCGAACCGCGAGGACTGCACATACACATGCAGCTTCCGGCAGAACGCCAGCGGGTCGCGCTGGAAACCTTCGAAATGCACGTCGGCCCCCTGCTCTTCCGCCAGCTTCCGCAAGGGGTGCATGAGCGATCCGCTACCGCAGATGGACAGGCGGATTCGCGCCTCGGGCATCCGTTGCCGGATCACGCCCATCGCGCGGATGGCCAGTTCCATGTTCTTCGCCGGTTCCAGCCGGCCCAGCGTGCCGATCTCGAACACCGTATCCGTCTGTCCCGCCCACGGCGTGGCGGCGGGACTGTCGGCGCTGGCCACGAATAACGGCCAGGTCAGGATCCGGTCGGGCGCAATGCCAAGCTGGCGTTGCGTCACGCGGGCCACGAAATCGGAATCGGCTATCCAGAACGCGCTCAGGTTGCGTGTCTGGCGCAGCAGGAAGCGGTTGGCGGGTTTGAGGAACTCGTTATGCTGCCAGCTTACGACCGGAATGCGCAGCAGCGTGCCGATCACCTGCCCCAGCAGGGTTGCGCGCGTAAGCGATGTCCACAGCAGGTCCGGCCGGTTGGCGCGCACGTAGCGCAGGAGCTGCCCCAGCGTGGCGAAGCGGTCGGGATCACGGTCATCAAGGATATGATAATCGATTCCGGCGGCTTCCAGCCAGGCGATGGCGTTGCCCGCCCTGCGCGCCAGCGCCACGACCCGGACATCGTGGCCACGGGCGCGCAATATCCCGATTATGGCTGGCAGCGGCCGCTCGGCCCCGCCCCCGTTCAGGCTGTTGATGAGATAGAGGATACGCATACATTACCAACGACAGGAACGGCGGGGACTTCCCCTACCGTCGTTTTCAGAACCGGCACACTGGATAGGCAACGGTGGTAACGGTTCATAGGGCAGTTTTGTGTATTAGAAAACCGAATAGCGCCCATACATCCGGCGGCCTCCCTTTATTCGGCCCAGCCCCGAGGCAGGCTTGCGGCAGGGACGCGCCATTCACGGGTTGTGCCGGTGTATGTTTGTGATTACGCGTCAGGAAATACCTTCCATGGAAACTGGTCATGACCGCAATCAATAATACGACCCTGCACCATCTGTCCCCCAATATTGTGGTGCCTGCCTATGAACGCGGCAAGGTGACGCCGGGCATCGCCCATATCAGCGTGGGCAATTTCCATCGCGCCCACCAGGCGGTGTACATGGATCGCGTGCTGGCGCGCCCCGGCCAGTCGGGCTGGGGGCTGCTGGGTATCGGCCTTATGGAAAACGAGGCCGAAGCCACGAAAGCCCGGGACATGGCGGCGCAGGACTGCCTGTATTCCCTGACCGAATGCGCGCCCGACGCCCCCAACGTGGTGCGCGTGATCGGCTCGATCACCGAATATATGTACGCCCCGGCCGATCGCGCCGCCACCATTGCGCGCCTGGCCGACCCGGCCATCCGCATTGTCAGCATGACCGTGACCGAAGGCGGCTATTATGTTGATGAAAACGGCGTTTCCCCCTCGATCATCCCGTCATTGCCGCGGATCTCAAGCGCGACGTGCCGCACACCGTGTTCGGCCTTGTGACCGAGGCCCTGCGCCAGCGGCGCGAAAGTGGCGCTGGTCCCTTCACGATCCTGTCGTGTGACAACCTGCCCCAGAACGGCCATGTGGCGCGCACCGCCTTCCTGGGCTGGGCGCGCGCGCGTGACGCCGGTCTTGCGCGGTGGATCGAGGAAAACGTCACCTTCCCCTGCACCATGGTTGACCGCATCACCCCCGCCGTCCACCCTGACGATGTCCGCCGCCTGGACGCGGAAAGCGGGCTGGATGACCGTATTCCCGTCTTCTGCGAGGATTTCATCCAGTGGGTGGTGGAAGACAAATTCTGCGCCGGTCGCCCGGAACTGGACGCCGTGGGCGTGCAGGTTACCGACAACGTCCAGCCGTACGAGGAGGTGAAGCTGCACATGCTCAACGCCTCCCACTCCCTGCTGGGCCTGTCGGGCGTGCTGTCGGGGTATCGTATTGTCAGCGAGATCATGGCGGATCTGCATGAGGTCACGCTGGTGGAGCAGTATCTTGGCCATGACGCGGAGCCGCTGCTGGTGGCCCCGCCGGGCATGGCGCTGGCGGAATATGGCAGGCGCGTGCTGCATCGCTTCCGTAACCGGGCCATCAGCGACCAGTTGCTGCGTATCGCGTCCGACAGCACATCCAAGCTGCCCATGTTCATCAAGAGCACGGCCATGGGCGTGCTGGCGCATGACCGCAACCCGGTGCGCATTGCCTTTGTCGTGGCCTGTTATGCCGAATATCTGCGCGGGCGTGATGACAACGGGCAGCCCTACACCATTGTCGAACCCCACCTGACGGATGAAGACCGCACGCATGCGGCCTCCCCCCGTCTGGAAGACGCGCTGGAAATGAGCGCCTTCGCCGGGTGGGATCTGCAGGCCAGCCCCGGATTTGTCGCAACCTATGTCCGCCTGCGCCAGTCCATTCGCGACAGGGGCACGCGCGCGACGCTGGCGCAGGTCATAGCTGGCCCGTAACGTACCCGCAAAGACATGATTCAGGCCTGCCGGGCGGTGATTTACACACTTTATTCATAAAGCTGGGGTTGACCTGAGGGCATCTCGCACGTTCATTCATAGATGAATGTTCGGACTGTATTGCTGTAATCAGGAAAACTTATGAATAGCCTCATACGCTCGGCACCCCTTCTGGCCGCCGCCATAGCTGTCTGCGCCCTGTCAGGTATTTACCTGCTGGGTGGCGGGCTGTGGCTGTGTCTGATTGGCGGATCCTTCTACTACGTGGTGGCGGGTTTCCTGCTGCTGGTCACGGCATTCCTGCTGGCGCGGCGGCAGGCGGCGGCGCTGACGGTTTACGCGGCGCTGCTGCTTGGCACGATGGTCTGGGCCGTGCATGAGGTCGGTCTGGATTTCTGGGCGCTGGCGCCGCGTGGCGATATTCTCGTGCCCATCGGCGTCGTG
>NZ_BAIO01000122.1 GCF_000613305.1 Komagataeibacter kakiaceti JCM 25156 | reverse complement strand
TCGCGCCATGCACGGACACGCAGGCCGCTTCACCCACGGCCATCAGGCCCGGCACCACCGCGTCCACATCCTCCGCCGTGGGGCGGATGACCTCACCATGGTAGTTGGTGGGAATGCCGCCCATGTTGTAATGCACGGTCGGCAGCACCGGCACGGGTTCCTTGGTCACGTCGATGCCCGCGAAGATGCGCGCCGTTTCCAGGATGCCGGGCAGGCGTTCATGCAGGATGTCGGCACCGAGATGCTCGAGATGCAGCATGATGTAGTTCTTTTCCGGGCCACAGCCACGACCTTCGTTGATCTCGATGGTCATGGCGCGTGACACCACGTCGCGCGATGCGAGATCCTTCGCCGTGGGGGCGTAGCGTTCCATGAAGCGCTCACCCTCGGAATTGGTCAGGTAGCCACCCTCGCCACGGCAGCCTTCCGTCAGCAGGCAGCCGGCGGGGTAGATGCCGGTCGGGTGGAACTGCACGAATTCCATGTCCTGCATCGGCAGGCCCGCGCGGATCGCCATGCCACCGCCATCACCCGTGCAGGTATGCGCCGAGGTGCAGGAGTGGTAGGCGCGGCCATAGCCGCCCGTCGCGAGCACGACCTTCTGGGCGCGGAAGCGGTGCAGGGAGCCGTCTTCCAGGCACCATGCCATGACGCCACGGCAGGCGCCGTCCTCGTCCATGATCAGGTCGATGGCGAAATATTCGACGAAGAATTCGACGTTATGCTTCAGGCACTGCTGGTACAGCGTGTGCAGGATGGCATGGCCCGTGCGGTCGGCTGCGGCGCAGGCGCGGGGCACCGGGGCCTCGCCATAGTTGCGCATGTGGCCGCCGAAGGGGCGCTGGTAGATCTTGCCGTCTTCCGTGCGGGAAAAGGGCACACCCATGTGTTCCAGCTCATGCACCGCGGGCACGGCCTCGCGGCACATGTATTCGATGGCGTCCTGGTCGCCCAGCCAGTCCGATCCCTTGACGGTATCGTACATGTGCCAGCGCCAGTTATCCTCGGCCATGTTGCCAAGCGATGCGCCAATGCCGCCCTGTGCGGCGACGGTGTGGCTGCGTGTGGGGAAAACCTTGGTCACGCAGGCGGTCTTGAGGCCGGCGGCCCCCATGCCCAGCGTGGCCCGGAGGCCAGAGCCGCCAGCGCCGACAACAACCACGTCATATGCGTGGTCAACAACCCTGTAGGAGCCGGTGAGTGGTGAAGTGGTCGCGTTCATTTCTTGGACGTGTCCCGATGTTCGTCCGGACGGCAGGCGGCGTTGCCGCTCGCCAGTCCGCGAATGTCATGTTCCGTGCAGGTTGGCCGCGCGGGGCTCAGCCCGCGGCGATCCGGCCCCGGCTGCTGCCGGCCAGCGCCAGCTTCAGCACGGAAACCGTGCCGAACAGCCCCAGAAGGAAGACGATTCCCTTCATCAGCAGCCCCGCGGGCAGGTGCGCCTTGCCATGCACATAGTCATCGATGATGACCTGCAGCCCGAGCTGGGTGTGATAGAAGGTCAGGATCACCAGTGACAGCATCAGGGTCGTGTTCACGGGGCGCGCGCCCCATTTCGCCACTTCCGGCTGCGATGCGCCGGCAAGACGGAACACCTGGATCACGAACCAGCCCGACAGCGGCACCAGCGCCACGGCCGAAGCGCGTTCCGCCCACCAGTGGGCGACACCGGCCTGCCCCGAACCCAGCCCGCGTGCGCGGGAAAGCTGGGAGCGCATGACCGTGATATGAGGCTTGTGTGGATTGCTCATGGTCAGGATGCCTTCTTGCGGGAACGACAGATCGCAACACCAAGGATACCCGCCACCAGCGCCAGCGTGGTTCCCACGGTCACGCCCACGGCCACGGGGCCATCCTCGTTGATTTCCTTCTTGTCGAAGCGGTAGCCGCTATCCCACGCAAGGTGGCGCAGTCCCGCCACGAAGTGGTAGACCAGCGCCAGCGCCCACCCGGCCAGCACGAGCTGGCCCAGCGGGTTGCCGGTCACTTTCTGGACCTTGCTGAAAGATTTGGGTCCCTTGGCAGCCGCGCTGATCCAGCACAGGCCAAGCTGAACCGCCAGCGGCGGCAACCCCGGCGGCGCGGTTCGCGATTGAAAGGAACATGGAAAGACGGAAGCGGTAGACCTGGAGGTGTGGGGACATAGCCGCCTGGTCAGAGTTCCGTCGCTTCGCTGCCTACATAGAGCGCATCACGGACATCCTGCATGGTCGTCTCGTCAATTTCCCTGTTATGGCTTCGGTTTGTTCCGTCGCCTTGTCTGAATCCGGTCCTACGCCGCACGGAAGGCCGGGTCAACGCAGGCCCGGAACACGAGGTTGAGAGACCCCATGCCGCCCGGTGGAGAACAGGAGCGCAATCCTGCCCTCCGGGCGTGCATGGCGGGTGGCCTTCAGTGGCCGAGCAGGTCGAGCGCGATCATGGTTTCGGCAATCTGGACCGCGTTCAGCGCCGCCCCCTTGCGCAGGTTGTCCGCCACGCACCAGAACCCGAGTCCATTGGGCACGGTGGGGTCGATGCGCAGGCGCGAGACATAGGTCGCGTCCTCGCCCACGGCCTCGAGGGGGGTGACGTAGCCGCCATCCTCGCGCTTGTCGTGCAGCACCACGCCGGGGGCCTCGCGCAGGGCTTCACGGGCGCGTTCAATATCAACGGGTTCCTCGAATTCCACCGTCACCGCCTCGGCATGGCCGATGAACACGGGCACCCGCACGCAGGTGGCGAAAACCGCGATGTCGGGATCGAGAATCTTGCGGGTCTCGACCGCCATCTTCCACTCTTCCTTGGTCGATCCGTCATCCATGAAACGGTCGATGTGGGGAATGCAGTTGAACGCGATCTGCTTGGTGAACTGCTCGGCCTTGAGCGGGTCGCCCACCAGGCTGCCGCGCGCCTGGCCGAACAGTTCGTCCATCCCGCTCTTGCCCGCGCCCGCCACGGCCTGGTAGGTGGCCACCACAACGCGCTTGATTGTGAACAGGTCATGCAGCGGCTTGAGCGCCACGACCATCTGGATGGTCGAGCAGTTGGGGTTGGCGATGATGCCGCGCTTCGCCTTCTTCACATCATTGGGATTGACCTCCGGCACCACCAGCGGCACGTCCGGCTCCATGCGGAAGTGGGAGGTGTTGTCGATCACGACGCATCCCGCCTTCGCCGCGCGCGGCGCATGCACGGCCGAGACCGCCCCGCCGGGGGAGAAAAGCGCGACATCCCAGCCGGTGAAGTCGAAGGTTTCCAGATTCTGGACCTTCAGCACCTTTTTATCGCCAAAGGAGACTTCCTTGCCCGCCGAACGGGCGGACGCCAGGGCCACGATCTCATCCACAGGGAACTGGCGCTCGGCCAGAGTCTTGAGGATTTCGCGCCCCACAGCGCCGGTGGCGCCCACCACCGCAACGCGGTAACCCATAATCTTCTTTCCTGTCCTGCCCGGACATTCCGGGGGAATGGCCGGTTTTGCGTAACTGTAGCGACACCTAGAGCCTGTAACCGAAAGGTGCAAGCAGCGCGGGCCGTGCAAAACCGCGAATCGAATCGGGCGCGGGGCCAGGGTGGCACGTCCCATGCGCGGATAGACCTTGTCGCGTGTCGCATGCCCGGTGCAGGCTCGATCCATCGCGCCACGGGGCAGGGCCGTCTTCCCTCAATTGCCCGGATGTGGCGCGCAGGCAAGAACGGTTAGAGAGATCATGGCCTTATCACCTGACATTCCCGAAACGCCCGCCACGGCCAGCCCGCGCCCGGTTTCCCCCGCCGGGGTGCGCACTACCCCTCCCTGCACGCTCGTCATCTTCGGCGCGCATGGGGATCTGACCAAGCGGCTGCTTGTTCCGGCGCTTTATAATCTTGTGGGCAGTCGCCTGCTTGATGACGGATTTCGCATCATCGGCGTGGACCGCGTGGACACCACCACCGCGCAGTGGCGCGACGGGCTGCATGACATGATGGAGTCCTTTACCAGGGATCCGAACGCGGAATTCCATCCCGCCAGCATCGACGCCGCCCAGTGGGACTGGCTGGCCAGCAGGATGGAGTACGTGCAGGCGGATTTCAGCGATGTCGCCGCCATCCGCGCGCTGGGCGAAAAGCTGCCGGGCAACGCCATCTTCTATCTCGCCATTCCCTCGCGCTTTTTCGCCCCCGTGGTGGAAACGCTGGGCAAGGCGGGCGTGGTGACACAGAAGGAAGGCGCGTTCCGCCGCGTGGTGATCGAAAAGCCCTTCGGTTCCGATCTGGCCAGCGCGCGCGCGCTCAACCAGCAGGTGCTGGCGGTGCTTGATGAGTCGCAGGTGTTCCGCATCGACCATTTCCTGGGCAAGGAGACGGTGCAGAACATTCTCGCCATGCGGTTCGGCAACCTGATATTCGAGCCGCTGTGGCGTAACGAATATGTCGATCATATCGAGATCACCGCCGCCGAGACCATAGGCGTGGAACAGCGCGGCGCGTTTTACGAGCCGACCGGCGCCCTGCGCGACATGGTGCCCAACCACCTGTTCCAGCTTTTCGCCATGGTGGCGATGGAACCGCCCAACACCTTCTGCGCCGAGAGCGTGCGCAACGCCAAGGAACAGCTTTTCGAGGCTGTGACTCCCATGGACCCGCGCGATGCGGTGCGCGGGCAGTACGCGGCGGGCACGGTGGAGGGCAGGCCGATGGTCGGCTACCGCGAAAGCCCCGGCGTTTCCCCGCACAGCAATACGGAAACCTATGTGGCGCTGAAACTGCATGTGGATAACTGGCGCTGGGCCGGGGTGCCGTTCTACCTGCGCACCGGCAAGGGGCTGGGCGGACGGCGGACGGAAATCGTCGTGCAGTTCCGCAAGCCGCCGATGCTGATGTTCCGGGGCACCGAAACGGCGGATCTGCCGCCCAACCGCATTATCCTCAACATCCAGCCAGCCCAGGGGCTGACGGTGGAAATGGGGCCAAGAAGCCGGGGCCGGAAATGGACCTGACCGATGTGCAGGCCCGTTTCAGGTATGAGGATGTCTTCGCCAGCACCCCCAATGTCGGGTACGAAACCCTGCTGTATGACTGCCTGATGGGGGATGAAACCCTGTTCCAGCGCGCCGATAACATCGAGGCGGCATGGAAAGCGGTCGATCCCGTCCTGCAGGCATGGGCCAAAGATACGACCGGCCCGGAAATCTATCCCGCCGGCACGTCCGGCCCCAAGGGGGCGGATGAACTGCTCCGGCGCGACGGGCGGACGTGGTATCCGCTGGATCGCGCCTGACGTGGTTCCATGAAAAAAGGCCCGTACCCCGTGGGGTACGGGCCTTTCAGGCCGTTCCTTATTTGGCCTGTGCGTCGGCGGCGGTAGCGGGCGCCGTCGCGGTGGTCGTGTCCGCTGCCTGCTGCCTGTGTTCGGCATGTTCGGCGTCACCCTGGCGGAACAGGGTATCGGCATGCGCGCGCTGCTTTTTGGAGAAGCTTTCATACAGTGCGGCGAAGCTGGAGTTCAGCGTCTGCATGTCATGCGCGCGTTCGACCGTCAGCTCGGCATAGGACTGCATGTTTTCCACGGCGTTCATGCCTGGCAGCTTTTCGCGGCGGCTGTCGATGGCGTCGTGCAGGCGCTGGGCGTTATCGCGCATGGTCTGGGCGAAGGGAGTCCACAGGGCTTCCTGCTTCTTGGTAATGCCAAGCTCGTCATGCAGCGCCGTGATGTGGGCATCCACCTGTTCCGGCGCGGGATCATGCGGGGTATGGGCGAGGGAGGCGGTGGCGTTGGCCTGCTGCTGGGCGGGCTGCGGACTCGCCGCCATGGCCATGGCGGGTAGGAGCACGAACGCGGCGGCGGGCAGGAACCGGCGGAACATCATTTTATGTATTTTCCTTCGCATCAGGTAGTTGCGTGGTGGGGGATGTCAGGTGGACCGGCGCGCTCAGTAGCCGCCGCCATAGGGGTAATAGGCCGGCGGCGGTGGCGACGCGGGCTGGGCGGGATAATAGGCCGGGGGCGGCGGGG
>NZ_BAIO01000123.1 GCF_000613305.1 Komagataeibacter kakiaceti JCM 25156 | reverse complement strand
CTCCTTCGCGCTGGCCGCGGTGGCCTGCGGCTTCGCCGGGCTGTGTTACGGCGAACTCGCGGGGATGCTGCCATCGGCGGGCAGCGCTTATGTCTATGCCTACGCCACGCTGGGTGAACTGGCGGGCTGGATCATCGGCTGGGATCTGGTGCTGGAATACACGGTGGGCGCATCGGCGGTGTCGGTAAGCTGGGCGCGGTACATGCGCTCCCTGCTTGATGGCTGGGGCATCCATCTTTCGCCCCGGCTCATGGCCTCCCCGTTCGAGGTGGTGGGCCTGCACGATGGCGTGCCCGTGCATGGGCTGGCCAACCTGCCCGCCGTGTCCGTCATCGTGGCGCTGTCGCTGCTGCTCATGCGCGGCATTTCGGAATCGGCGCGGATGAACGCGGTTATCGTCGTGATCAAGCTTGCGGTCATCGCCGCCGTCATCGGCTGTGGCCTGCCCTATATCCGGGTGGAAAACTACACCCCTTTCATCCCGCCCAATACAGGCACGTTCGGCAGTATGGCGTATCGGGCATCCTGCGCGCGGCGGGAACGGTGTTCTTCGCCTATCTGGGTTTTGACGCGGTCTCGACCGTGGCGCAGGAAACCCGCAATCCGGGCCGTGACATGCCCATCGGCCTCATGGGCAGCCTTGCGATCTGCACGGCGGTCTATATCGCCTTTTCCTTCGTGCTGACGGGGCTGGTCAACTATCATGACATGATTGGCGACGCCGCCCCCGTGGCCACCGCCATCGACCACACGCCCTTTGGCTGGCTGAAACCCATGGTCAAGCTGGGGGTGGTGTGCGGGTTCCTGTCGGTCATCCTCGTGCTGCTGCTGGGGCAGAGCCGGATCTTCTTCGCCATGGCGCGCGACGGGCTGCTGCCGTCCGTGTTCGGTCGTGTCCACACGGGCTGGGGCACGCCGGTCGCGTGCCACCTGTTCTTCATGACGACGACCGGCGTTCTGGCCGCCTTCCTGCCCATCGAGCAGCTGGCGCATATGACCTCCATCGGCACGCTGCTCGCCTTTGTCATCGTCTGCGTGGGGGTGATGGTACTGCGCGTGCGTGAGCCCGACCGCCCGCGCGTGTTCCGCGTGCCGGGCGGCATGGCCGTTCCCGTCGCGGGGATTGTGAGCTGCCTTGTCATGATGGTCTCGCTCGACGCGCTGACCTGGCTGCGGCTGGTGGGGTGGCTGGCGGTGGGCATGGTGGTCTACGCCGCCTATGGCCTGCGGCACAGCCGGCTGGGCCGGGTCATACCTGCCATGCGGCGTGAACCCTGACCGCGCCGCATTACCGCATCATAATTTGGCATCATGCGCCGACGCGATCATAGTCGGCCCCTTCCTGGTTGGAGTTGGATTGGATGAGTATCGGTCAGTTTCCCCATGTACGGCTGCGGCGTAACCGACACGACCGGTTCACCCGGCGGCTGGTCTCCGAAAACACGCTTTCGACCGATAACCTGATCTGGCCCGTCTTCGTGACCGAGGGTACGGACTCGATAACCGATGTGACCTCGATGCCCGGCGTGCGGCGTGTCAGCCTCGACCGGCTGGCGGCGCATGTGGAACCGGCGGCCCGGCTCGATATTCCCGCCATCGCCCTGTTCCCCATAACCCCCACCCGAACTGCGTGATGAAAGCGGTGCGGAGGCCACCAACCCCGACAACCTCATGTGCCGCGCGGCCCGCCTGCTGAAAAAGGAATTCCCTGAAATCGGCCTGATCGGTGATGTCGCCCTCGACCCCTATACCAGCCACGGCCATGACGCTGATCGAGAATGATTACGTGGTCAACGACCCGTCCGTCGAAATTCTGGTCACGCAGGCCGTGAACCAGGCGGCGGCGGGAATCGACATCATCGCCCCATCCGACATGATGGACGGGCGGGTACGCGCCATCCGCACGGCGCTGGATACGGATGGCCTGACCAATACCCGCATCATGTCCTACGCCGCCAAATACGCCAGCGCCTTCTACGGCCCGTTCCGTGATGCGCTGGGATCGGGCGGCCTGCTGAAGGGCGACAAGAAAACCTACCAGATGGATCCCGCCAACAGCGACGAAGCCCTGCGCGAAGTCGCCCTTGACCTGCAGGAAGGGGCCGACATGGTCATGGTCAAGCCCGGCATGCCGTATCTCGATGTGATCCAGCGCGTGCGGCAGACATTCTCGGTCCCGACCTTCGCCTATCAGGTGTCGGGCGAATACGCGATGCTCATGGCCGCCATCCAGAACGGCTGGCTGGACCGGGAGCGCGCCATCATGGAAAGCCTCATGTCCTTCCGCCGCGCGGGCGCCAATGGCGTGCTGACCTATTTCGCCCCCGAGGCCGCACGCCTGCTGCGCGCATGATCCGGGACTGAACCCGCGCGAAAGCATGCGGTCATGGCCGGATAGTTGATGCCTGCAACAGGAAGAATATGGTATCCTTTGGGGACGGGCAGTCCCATCTTCCTGTTTGCGGGGCTGCCGCTTCCCGTTTCCCGGCTGGTGAGAGCGCATGACATATACATCGCCACGGCATCCGCAGCTGTTCTATACCACCGCGCCCATGCCCTGCCCCTACCTGCCGGGGCATATGGAACGCAAGGTCGTGACCGAAATCGGCGGCCTGGAAGCCGCGCCGTTCCACAACCGCCTCTCACGCGCGGGGTTCCGCCGCAGCCACACCATCGCCTACGCCCCGGTCTGCGCCAACTGCACGGCCTGCACCCCCATCCGGCTGCCGGTGGACCGCTTCAGCCCCAGCCGCACGCAGCTCCGCGTCATGCGCCGCAACGCCGGGCTGCATGGCTTTCCCGTTCCCCCACGCGCCACGCAGGAGCAGTTCCGGCTGTTCAGCGCCTACCAGCGCACCCGTCATGATGGCGGCGACATGGCCTCCATGACCTTTCCCGATTACCGGGCGATGATAGAGGACACGCCGGTCGAGACCTTCATGATCGAGTTCCGTGACGACAACGGCAGCCTTGCCTGCGTCGCGCTGGTGGACCAGCTTGATGACGGGCTTTCCGCCGTTTACGATTTCTATGATCCGACATTGCAGCGCCTCTCGCTGGGCACCTTCGCCGTCATGCATCTGGTGGACTATACACGCTCGCTGGGGCTGCCCTACCTGTATCTGGGCTACTGGATCAGTGAAAGCCGGAAGATGGCCTACAAGGCGCGCTTCCGCCCCGCCCAGATCATGACACGCGGTGTGTGGCACGACCTGAATCTTACGGAATATGGCAGGAATCAGGCCCGCCAGAGCGCCTTCCTGCCCGATGGACTGTTCCCCGCGCCGCAGTAAATGGCCGAAATTACGGCCCTTATGATCCGCGCATTATCCCGCAGGCAGGCTTTTCGGGCGTTTTTTACCCACGCGGCTTGCGGGTTGCCCAGGTGGGTGCGGTCCGGCCCATATCGGCACGTTTGCCCATATAATCGCGCAGATCGGCAAAGGAGCGGTTACGCGCCGGATCGGGCCACGCCACGCCATCCGCCGCGGCAAAGACCACTGCGTCACGCAGGCCGCCTTCCTTGTATTTCTGCAAGATCACGCCAAGGCCGCGCGCCATTTCTGGCAACTGGTCAAGCGGGAAGACCAGCATCCGCCGGTTCTGACCGATGACAAGCACATGGTCGCCCACCGCCGGGTGACAGATCAGCGCGCTTTCCGCTTCCTTCAGGTTGAGCACCTGCCTGCCGGTGCGTTTTTCCGCCATCATGGCCGTTTCCGCCACGATCATGCCCCGCCCGGTCGTCGAGGCCAGCAGACGCTTGCGGCTGTCATCGACCGGGAACATCGTGATGATGTCCTCATCATTTGACAGATCGATCATGAGGCGTAGCGGCTGGCCATCACCCCGCCCGCGCGGCAGATCCCCCACACGCAGCGTAAAGGCGCGCCCATCGGTCGCGAACACGCAGAGCCGGTCATTGCTGTAACATTCGACCGACAGGCCCGGCGCGTCCCCTTCCTTGAACTTCACGTTCTGCAAATCCTGCCCGTGGCCACGCACGGTGCGGATCCAGCCCTTTTCCGACAGGATCACCGTTACCGGATCGCGCTCAACCGGCAGGGCGGCCTCCACGTCGATTTCCACGGGTGCATCCGCCAGCATGCTGCGGCGTTTGCCCAGAGCGCCACCGCCAAAGGTTTTCTGGATCTCCCTGATCTCGGACGCAATGCGTTTCCACCGCAGTCCTTCCTGATCCAGCAGCCCCTGCAACGCTTCCTTTTCCGCGCTCAGCGTCGCATGTTCCTTGCGAATCTCCATCTCTTCCAGCCTGCGCAGGCTGCGCAGCCGCATGTTCAGCACCGAATCGGCCTGAAGTTCCGTCAGGCTGAACGCGGCCATAAGGGCGGCTTTGGCGTCATCCTCCTCACGGACAATGCGGATCACCTCGTCAAGATTGAGGTAGACGGCAAGGAAACCCTCCAGAATTTCCAGCCGCCGGTTCACCGCCACCAGCCGGTTAGCGCTGCGGCGCACCAGTACCTCGTGGCGATGATCGAGCCATGCCTGCAACACGTCCTTCAGGCTGCGCACGCCGGGCACCTGATCGGCCCCCAGCACGTTCATGTTCAGCCCGAACCGGCTTTCGAACTGCGTGGCGCGGAACAGGGTTTCCATCAGTACCGCAGGCTCGATCCCGCGTGATTTCGGTTCAAGCACCAGCCGGATATCGGTGGTGCTTTCATCGCGGATGTCAGCCAGAAGCGGCAGTTTCTTCTGCTCCATGAGATCGGCCACCTGCTCGATCAGGCGGGATTTCTGGACCTGGTACGGAATCTCCGTCACCACGATGTGCCAGGTGCCGAAACGGCCCTGCTCGACCTCCCATTTCGACCGGATGCGAAAGGAACCGCGCCCGGTCTCATAAGCACGGGCTATGGCGTCGCCATCCTCGACAATGCTGCCGCCAGTGGGAAAATCCGGCCCCGGCATGTGTTTGAGCAGTTCCGCCGTGGTGGTGGACGGCTTGCGGATCAGGGCCAGCGCGGCCGAACAGATTTCGCCCACGTTATGGGGGGGGATGCTTGTCGCCATGCCCACGGCAATGCCCGCCGCCCCGTTGGCCAGCAGGTTGGGAAACGCGGCGGGCAGCACGACCGGTTCCTGTTCCTCCCCATCATAGGTGGGGCGGAAATCAACGCTGTCCTCGTCAATGCCTTCAAGCAGTGCCTTGGCGACGGTTGTCAGGCGGGATTCGGTGTACCGCATGGCCGCCGCGTTATCGCCATCGATCGACCCGAAATTCCCCTGCCCCTCGACCAGCGGGTAGCGCACGGCAAAATCCTGCGCCAGCCGCACCAGCGCCTCGTACACGGAAGCATCGCCATGGGGGTGGTATTTACCGATCACGTCACCCACCACGCGGGCGCATTTCTTGAACCCGGCGGAAGGATCAAGCCTGAGCTGCTGCATCGCGTATATCATGCGCCGGTGCACGGGCTTCAGCCCGTCACGCACATCGGGCAGCGAGCGCGACATGATGGTTGACATGGCATAGGCCAGGTAGCGTTCGCTCAGCGCGTCGGCCAGCTTGGTGTCTTCAATATGTCCGGCTGATGTATCCACAGGCATGCGATCTTCCTCCCGCAGGTGAACAGATAGCGAAACTTTGGGCTTTGTCCAATGGTTGTCTTGCCGGACCTTCCGGAAGCACCGCCGCTGAGGGACCGTATCGAAAAGCCTGCCCCTGAGACATCCCGCAAATCCTCATGAAGTTTCTGGTGCGGCTTTCTTTTTGAAAAACAGATTCTGAACGAAACCGGGCAGAACCCTGCGGAAAGGCTTCTGCTCAGTCAGGCTGTGGGGAGTTCTCCCCGGTCGCCTCATCCGGTGGTACCACATCGGCCAGACGCGCGATCCTGTCCGCCAGCCTGATACGGGCTTCCGGCAGGGGGCGATGGCGCTGCCCGAATGCGTCACGCCGCAGGAAATGGCCGGACAGGCAGAGCCCGTCGTACCAG
>NZ_BAIO01000124.1 GCF_000613305.1 Komagataeibacter kakiaceti JCM 25156 | reverse complement strand
GGCACGACGGCCACCAGCTTGCCCTCGTTGGCCAGATAGAGCGGGTCCAGCCCCAGCAGTTCGCACAGACCGGCGACTTCGGGCCGGATAGGCAGGCGATCTTCCTCGATCCGCACGGTCACGCCGCTGGCTTCCGCCAGTTCGGTCAATACGCCCGCCACGCCGCCACGCGTCGCGTCACGCATGGCCCGCACATCCGGCACCGCGTCCATAAGCGCCTGCGTCAGGCCATTCAGCGCCGCGCAGTCACTCTCGACCGCCGTGTCCAGCGCCAGATCCCCACGCGCGCACAAAATGGCCGCGCCATGATCGCCCAGTGTTCCATTTACGATCACGACATCACCGGCCCTGCCCCCCGCGATGCTGATGTCACACCCCGCGCGCAGCTTCCGATGCCGGTGGTGGTAATGAACAGGCCGTCACACGCCCCACGGGGCACGACCTTGGTATCCCCCGTAACGATCCGCACACCGGCATGGCGGGCGCAGGCTGCCATGGACGCCACGATGCGCCGCAGGGTGGCCAGTTCCAGTCCTTCCGCCAGGATGAAGGCGGCGGAAAGGGCAACCGGCCGCGCGCCGCCTACCGCAAGGTCATTGATCGTGCCGCATACGGCCAGCGTGCCAATATCGCCGCCCGGAAACTCCAGCGGTTCCACCACGAAGGCATCGGTCGTGAACGCCAGCCTGTCCCCCCCGGCAGCGAACCGGGCCAGCGGGAAACGGGCCTGATCCTCCAGCGCCACGGCGGGGTCATGACCGAACGCCTGAAGAAACACATCATCGATCAGCGCCCGCATGGCGGTGCCGCCGCCGCCATGGGCCAGGGTGATGTGACCGCCCTGCCCTATGCCCGTGATCCTGCCTGCCGCGTTCATGCCGCACTCCCCATGCCTTCATATTCATAACAGGCCGCGCACGCCCCTTCCGATGAGACCATCAGCGCGCCAAGCGGCTGGTCCGGTGTACAGGTCGTGCCAAACGCCGCGCAGTCGCGCGGGCGGATGCGGCCGGTCAGCACATCGCCACAGCGGCTGGCCCCGGGGTCCGCCACATGCCTGGGCACCAGCCCGAAACGGTGTTCGGCATCGAAATCCCGCCATTGCGCGCGCAGCCGCAGGCCGGAATCGGCTATCGCGCCCAGACCGCGCCATTCACATTCGGGCCGGGTTTCGTACACTTTCGCCATGGCGGCCATGGCGGCGGCGTTGCCATCCGGTGGCACCACGCGGGCGTACTGGTTTTCCACCCGCGCCTTCCCCGCCTCGATCTGGCGCAGGACCATGAGGAGGGATTGCAGGATGTCCAGCGGCTCGAAACCGGCGACCACCACGGGCCGGTGAAAACTGTCGGCAATAAAATCATATGGATGCGTGCCGATGACCATCGAGACATGACCCGGCCCGATAAATCCATCCACATTGAAACCGGGCTGTGACAGTAGGGCGCGCAGGGTCGGGACAATGGTGATGTGCTGGCACAGCATCGAGAAATTGCCGATCCCCTCCGCCGCCGCCCGCAGGACCGTCAGCGCGGTGGACGGGGCCGTGGTCTCGAACCCCAGCGCGAAGAACACCACCTGCCGTTCCGGGTTGGCCCGGGCGAGGGCCAGCGCATCGAGCGGGGAATAGACCATGCGCACATCCGCCCCGGCGGCGCGCGCCTGAATCAGCGTGCCCTGCGCGCCGGGCACGCGCATGGCGTCGCCAAACGTGGTGAAGATCACACCGGGCTGGCGGGCAATGGTGATCGCATCGTCAATGCGCCCCATGGGCAGCACGCAGACGGGGCAGCCCGGACCATGCGCGAACTCGATATTGTCCGGCATGCGGGTTTCAAGCGCGTAGCGAAAGATCGTATGGGTATGCCCGCCGCAGACTTCCATAACGGTTACCGGTGTCGCGCGCGTGCGGGCAATGCGGGCGGCGCTACGGTCAATGGCCTCAAAAAGCCGACGGGCCAGCGCCGGATCGCGGAATTCATCGACAAATCTCATGCCACGCGCCTCATGCGGCCCCGACGCCACGCAGGGCGGCCAGTTCACCATCCAGTTCGCCAATCGCCCCCAGCAGGCGCAGCGTCTCGTGGGCTTCGGCCTCATCTATCCGGCTCATGGCGAACCCCACATGCACCAGCACCCACTGCCCCACGAGCGTGGAAAGCGGCTCCCCCTCGCGCGCCACGCACACAACGTCCACCACCCGGCGCACGCCGGAAATATCGACCTCCGCCGTCATGCCCGCTTCGTTGAGGATGGCCGTTACCCGGCCCGGAATTCCCAAGCACATATCCGGCTTGCTCCTACTGTATCGTCTGTTTTTCGGCATCTGGCACAATGCCGTACCGATCCAGCTTCGCGCGCAGCCCCACGCGCGACAGCCCGAGTTCGCGCGCCGTACGGCTCTTGTTCCAGCCGCAGCGCACGATCGTTTCCATGAGAATGCGGGCCTCCAGCATATCCATGCGCTGCTGGAGCGGCCCGGTGGCGGGTATGTCATCCGCGCCATCCACGGCGGGGCATGAGACATCCGGCCCACCGCCCGCCGGGTTCCTTACGGCGGGGGAAAGCAGTTCCGGCCCGAGGATTTCATGCTCCGCCAGCACGAGCATGCGCAGGACCTCGTTCTGCAGTTCACGCACGTTTCCCGGCCAGCTGTACTGCATGAGCGCGGCCGTCGTCTCGGCCGCGAAGCCCCGCACATGCCGCCCATGGCGCAGGCAGGCGTCATCCAGCAGGTGATTGGCCAGCACGCGCACATCACCGGGGCGCTCACGCAGCGGCGGAATGGTCAGCACCATGGCGGCCAGCCGGAAATACAGATCCTCCCGGAACCGGCCGGCGCGGACTTCCGCCTTCAGGTCACGATGGGTCGCGGCCAGCACGCGCACGTCCGCGCGGCGGGTTTCATTGGCGCCCAGCGCGCGGAATTCGCCTTCCTGCAGGAAGCGCAGCAGCTTGACCTGAAAGGCGGGTGAAATATCACCGATTTCATCAAGCAGGAGCGTGCCCCATCCGCTTCCTCCACCAGGCCGCGGCGGTTGGCGTACGCCCCGGTGAACGCGCCCTTCTTGTGGCCGAACAGTTCGGATTCCAGCAGTTCATCAGGGATCGCGCCGCAGTTCACCGCCACGAACGGGCCATCCGCCCTGTGGCCCGCATAATGCATGGCGCGCGCCATAAGCTCCTTGCCGGTACCGGTTTCCCCCTGGATCAGGACGGGGATGTCGAAAACCGAGACCTTCGCGGCCTGCCGGCATGTCTCGTTCAGCACGCTTTCCGGCGTGCGGATGATCGAATTGAAATGATAGCTGTCCTGCACGCGCCCGCGCTGGCGCAGCAGCCTGCCCTCGGCCACCGGGGGGGCCAGCTTCAGTTCCAGCGACAGCCGTTCATACTCACGCTGCATGGCGAAAAGCTGGGTGGCGTTGCGCGCGGCCAGCAGCAACTGGTCGGGGTGCCAGGGCTTGGTGATGTACTGATAGATCCCGGCGGCGTTGATCGCCTCGATCATATCTTCCGGGTCGGTATATCCCGTCACGATGATCCGCACGATATCGGGCCAGCGGCCGCGCACCGTGGTCAGGAACTCCACCCCGGTCGTGCCGGGCATGCGCTGGTCACAGAAAACCGCCTGTATCCAGTGGTTCTCCAGCGCCTCCGTCGCCGCCGCGGGGCCTGACGCCACATGCACGTCAAATTCCTCACGCAGCACACGGGCCATGACCTCGACCGAGCGCGGTTCGTCATCGACAACAAGAACGGACGGAAGGGTTACGCTCACAGCCTACTCCGCCGCGCGCAATGCGGCGGCATGCGCTTCCGCCGCCGCCGCGAGGTCCGCAAGCAGGGTGCTGCGCCGGGTGCGCAGCCAGTCGATCCACGCTCCATGCCCGCGCCGGAGCGGGTGGAAACATGCAGTATCCGCGCCGTGGGGGCGACGCGCGCCACATTGGCTTCCAGCAGGGCGATATCAACATCCAGATGCGGCAAGAGATCGGTCTTGGTCAGGACCACCAGATCGGCATTCTGGAAAATATCAGGATATTTGAGTGGCTTGTCCTCCCCTTCCGTCACGGACAAAAGGGTCACGCGCAGGTGTTCCCCCAGGTCGAAAGCGGCGGGGCAGACCAGATTTCCCACATTTTCAATAAACAACAGGCTCCCCGCCACCAGCGGCAGATGCGCCATGGCATGGCCGACCATGTGCGCATCCAGATGGCAGCCCTTGCCGGTATTGACCTGTATGGCGGGCGCGCCGGTGGCGCGGATGCGCTCGGCGTCATTGCTGGTCTGCTGGTCGCCCTCGATCACGGCGGCCTGAACCTGCTGGCCCAGACGCCGCAAGGTTTCCACCAGCAGGGTGGTCTTGCCCGCGCCCGGCCCCGCCAGCATGTTGAGCGCCAGCACGCCCGCCTGTTTCAGCCGCGCCCTGTTCGTGGCCGCGAACCCGTCGTTCTTTGACAGGATGCCACGCTCGATCTCGACCATGCGGGCCTGTGACAGGCCGGGCGCATGCGCGCGGGCCGGCCCCGCGCCGTAATCCAGCACGTCGCCATCATGGGCATGGTCGTGATGGTGGCCGTGGCCATCCGCCGCCGCGTGGGCATGACCATGGTCGTTCGCATGATCGTGCGGGTGCCCCGTATCGATTTTGGAGTCATCGCCACTACAGCCGCATACCGTGCACATCAGATTACCTCCAGATCCATGATCCTGATTTCCGTCCCGCCTGTTGGCTGGAGCCGCATGCCGCCGCAATGCGGGCATGGGTCCAGGCGCTCGGGCAGGTCCACATTCGTCCCGCAGTCAAAGCACCATGCCCGGCCCGGGGCCTCGTGCAGTTCCAGCGCCGCCCCTTCCACCACGGTGCCACGCGCCACGACATCGAACCCGAAGCGGAGCGCCGCGATCTCGACCCCCGCGAAACGGCCGATTTCAACGCGGACACGCCGCACGCGGGAAAAATTTTCCCGCCGCCCCGCGTCCTCGATCACGTCGATCAGGCTTTCACACAGCGACATTTCATGCATGGTGGCCTAGCCTTCCCTGACCGTAACGGGCACGCACGGATTGACGCAGCTTAACATAAGGCGCGCAAGCCATGGACGACGGCGCTCGACCGGCAGGCCGCCGCGATCCGGGGCAGCAGGCCCCCCGGCGCCACATGCCAGAATGTGGGGGAAAGGATGGAATATGCGGCCACTCGCCCCTGCCGCACAACAGCCCGGTGCGCCACGACACCCCGCGCGGCGCGGGCCGTCCCGATACCGGGCAGGTTCATGGACAGCCGGGCCGCACGGGCAAACAGCGCCCGTGGGACGGGATGCAGGCAATCCACCAGATCGAGCACCCGCGCCATCAGCCGCACGAAAAGCGAGACCCCTTCCGCCCCGATCAGGCGCGGATGAGGGGACGTGCCTCATGATCGGGTAAAATCCCCATATCACGGGGCGCGGGTGGCGCGTCATGCGCGGCACTGAACGCCGCCCCGATATCCGCCGGTCCGGGCGGCGGGAGCGCCACACGCCCCCACCCGGCGCGCAACCTGTCACGCAGGCAGGCCAGAACCGGGACGAGGACGGGAGCCTGCCCACCCCGCGCGGTTTCCAGCCAGTGTTCCAGCGCGGGCAGATCGAAAGCGGCGATGTCCTCCACCGTTCCGGTCAGTTCCCGCCGCAGCGCGGCGCAGGTTGCCCGATCATAGACCTTCGTGCCCACCAGACGGGCAAGCAGGTCACGCGCCGGTGGCAGATCCAGCCAGCGCGGCCATTCCAGCAGAAGGGCAAGGGCGTGATCGCGTAGAATTTCAAGCCGCATCGCCTCATACGGGTCCGTCCCGGCTTCAGGCAGGCCCAGCGCGCGGGTGGCGGCAACGCCATGCGCCATGCCGCACAGGCTGAACAGGCCCGACACGCGCGCCACGGCTTCACGCGG
>NZ_BAIO01000125.1 GCF_000613305.1 Komagataeibacter kakiaceti JCM 25156 | reverse complement strand
CCTGGCCGACGCGCTGGGCTGCGCGGTCGCGACCATGGCGGCGGCCAAGAGCTTCTTCCCCGAGGATCACGCGGGTTATATCGGCACCTACTGGGGGGATGTCAGCAGTTCCAAGGCGCAGCAGATATATGACTGGTCCGATGGCGTGCTGTGCCTTGCGCCGGTCTTCAATGATTACTCCACCGTTGGCTGGACCGCCTGGCCCAAGGGCGACAATGTCGCGCTGCTTGACAGCCGTCATATCGCGGCGGGGGGCAAGGCGTTCGATGGCGTCCATCTGCGCGATGTGCTGGAAGCCCTGATCGAACGGCTGAAGGACCAGCCGAAAAAGGACGCCACGCTGGTGGAATACCGGCGCGTCCATACTACCCCGGCGCAGCCCGCGCCCGCCGCTCCGGATGCGCCGCTGGTGCGCGCCGAAATGGCCCGGCAGATTCAGGGCCTGCTGACCACCAACGCCTCCGTCATCGCCGAGACCGGGGATTCCTGGTTCAACGTCATGCAGATGAAGCTGCCCCATGGCGCGCGCGTGGAACTGGAAATGCAGTGGGGCCATATCGGCTGGTCCGTTCCGGCCACGTTCGGTTATGCCGTGGGCGCGCCGGAACGCCGGGTCATCGCCATGGTGGGGGATGGCTCCTTCCAGCTGACGGCGCAGGAAGTGGCCCAGATGGTGCGCCGGAACCTGCCGGTAATCATTTTCCTGATCAACAACCGGGGCTACACCATCGAGGTCCAGATTCATGATGGCCCGTACAACAACATCAAGAACTGGGACTATGCCGGGCTCATGAACGTGTTCAACGCGGAAGACGGACACGGCAAGGCTTCCGCGCCACCACGGGTGCTGAAATGGAAAAGGCGATTGCCGCGGCGCTGGCGAACACGCAGGGACCGACCCTGATCGAATGCGTGATTGACCGTGACGACTGCACCAGCGACCTGATTTCCTGGGGCCGCCGCGTGGCGACGGCCAATGCCCGCCCGCCCGTGGCGCGGTAAGGCCAGGCAATATTTTACCGGCTTGTGGGGCACCTTCGGGTGCCCCCTTTTTTATCAGGTAGTCAGTTTCAGGCGCCTGCAAATAACAGGAGTACAGGTAAATGCTGGACAGGACCGGCCCGCGCGTGGGATGCGGCGCGGCCATCATGGACCGGGAGGGCCGGATTCTGCTGCTGCGGCGTCTGCGGGGGCTGGAAGCAGGATGCTGGGGCCTGCCCGGTGGCAAGGTCGATCCGTATGAGACGACGGCCCATGCGGCGGAGCGCGAAATTGCCGAGGAACTGGGCATAACCATACAGGCGCGTGACCTGCTGTGCCTGGTGGAGGAAATGGACGCCACGGGCGGGCATCACTGGGTTTCCCCCGTTTATCTGGTGACCTCATGGCAGGGGGAGCCGCGTCTCATGGAGCCTGAAAAACACGAAGGCCCGCGCTGGTACGCCCCTGATAGCCTGCCGGACCGGCTGACAACCCCCACGCGCCAGGCGCTGGCGGCCCTGCGACGGCGGGCGGGCTGAAAAGATCCGTAAGGGGTCAGGAGGACTTGGGCGTGGAGTCGAGCGTGCGGGCGTAATCGCGTAGCGCACGTCGATGGCGGGAATAGATCATCCGCGTGGTCTGGGAGCGGGTCGGAACCTCATCGGTCGCGAGCGGCAACGTGGCCACGACGGGCGTGGGCACGGGGGATGAGGCGGTGGGATCAACTGCCGGGGTCATTGCTGCTTTTCCGCTATGTGCCAAGGAGGGGACAGGCTCCGCTGGGTTATTAACCGAACGACACAATCCATACGTGTCATACATGTCAGGAATGAGGCATAAAAGTCATAGCGGCCTTAAAAAATAACCGCGAATCATCACGTTAATTTGCTCCATGAAACTTTTTCGCCAACACGATTCCGCCTGCTCAAAATTTCCAAAAGTTAATGTGGTGAACTCCGCGCCCCAGACAAATTAAAAAAATATCTAATAATCCCCCGGTGCCGGAAAATGGCGGCCATGAATGGCCCGGTTCAGCCAATATCGCGCAGCAGGCGGCCCGCCTGCCATGCCCGGCACAGATCCAGCGTGCGCGCGAACCAGTCCGGCCCAAGGCTTTGCACCTGCGCGGTATGCCGGTGGGTGCCGGTCCATGCCAGAAGCTGGATTCGCCGCTGTATGACAAGCGTGGGCAAAATATCCAGATCGGCCCGCGCCACCTGTCCCGCCATCGCGTAGCCGCGCAGCCAGTGATCGACAGCGGGGGGCGTGGGGGTGGTCTTCATGAAAGCTCAGCGCCGCCGCCAGATCCTGCATGAACCAGCTTATGCCGCAGTCATCGAAATCGATCAGGCGGGTATGCGCCCCGCTGACCAGCAGGTTGGCCAGCCGCAGGTCGGCATGGATCAGCCCGAAACGCTCCGGCTGCCGGCCATATTCCGCCAGTTCCGCATTGATCTGCCGCAGGCACGCCGCGATCAGGTCATGCGCGGTGCCGGTCATGCCCGGCACCGCGTCCCATCGTCCCCACAGGGCATGCGGGCCGGTCATGGTGTCGGGGGTCCAGACCTTGCGGGTAAAACCGGGGGCGCGCGCCCAGTAGCGGCTGTGGTCATGCAGCCGGGCGGTCACGCGGCCCAGGCGGGTAAAGGCTATGGGGTCTATGTCCGGAGTCGGCTCGGTCCCGTCCATCCATGTGAACAGCACGGCGTGGCGGGTTATGCCATCGGGCGCGGGCAGGGTGCGGATCAGGGCGCCGTCATGGCCGGGCACGGGCACCGGCACTTCCAGACCGGCCTCATGCAGCGCGCCCAGCCAGGCCAGTTCGCTGCCGATTTCAGCGGCGGTATGATAGCCCGGCCGGTGCAGGCGCAGCGCGTAACGCGGCCTGCCCCCGGTATCGACCCGGAAAATGACGTTTTCCGAGATGGAAAGCAGGTGGACCCCTGCGTCACGCAGGTCGTATCCGGCCAGCGCGGCATGGGCCATGTGGTACAGAAAGGCGGAATCGCTCATGATCCGCCAGCCATACCGCGTGCCGCCGCGCGGATGAAGGGTGTGTTACAGCAGGCAGTTGAACTGCAGGCCCATCACCGCCGCGTCATGATAGGTGGTGGTGGCGCCGGGGCGGTTGATATACTGGAAATCCGGCTGGAAGCTCATGCCGCGCGCGGTATGGATGTTGTAGAAGAGTTCGTACACATCCTCATGCGTCTGGATGCCCCATGCCTTGCCCCACTGGTTGTTCAGGAAGGGCGTGCCCGCCAGAATCGAGGATTCCTGCTGCAGGATCGAGGCGCGGCTCATCTCGAAATAATGGAACATCGCCCCCACCGTATCGAGCGGGCGGCCCCATTTCGCGCCGGTTTCGATCATGCCGGCCCACACATGCTGCTTCATGGCCGAGATCTTGCCCGAGGTGTACATGTAGCCCGCCAGCGCGATCAGGCCATTGGTCGGCCCCTTGCCATTGCGCACGATCATCTGGTCCGCCTGGAACCATGCGGTGCTGACGCCGGACTGCTTGCGGAAGGGCAGGCCCGTACGCACGGCGGAGTTGCCGTTTATGTCGGAATACAGGTCATCGTACTGCGAATTGTCGTAGCCGTACCCGGCCTTGTAGTGCCCCGCCAGATGGTTGCGGCCGAATTCCGGCAGCCAGCCGATTTCAACCGGGGTGGAGAATTTGCCCAGACCGCTCTGCGCCCATGCCCAGCCCGAGATGCCGCCGTTGAAGGAGTGGGGGGAGACGGCGAACATGCTGGCCATGATATAGGTATCGACCGTGGGCATGACCCGCATCACCACGCCCAGGTTGCCCGATGGCCAGTCGCGCCCGCCCGGCACGTATTTGCCCGGCGCGGGATTGCCGCAGATCGACACGTTCATGAACTCACAGAACAGTGGGGAGGCGGCGAAGAAGCTGCCCACCGGAATCCAGCCCGCGCTGATGTCGAGCCGGTTATGGAACAGGGACTGTTCGGCGTACATATAGACAAGATGGGCGACCACGTTACCACGCGCGCCGTAGATCTGCTGCACGCCGCCAAGGGAATCGTGGATGTAGTCGGTGCTGAGGTTCCGCCCGTGACCGTTCACGATCATGGTATGGGTCCAGAAATTCTTGGGCGCGCCCGCCAGCTTGTTCCAGTCGATGTCGATTTCCACCCCGACCTGCCCGGCATCCGTAACGCCCTGCTTGGCGCCGCCACGGAAGTTGCCCGCCAATTCCTCATGCACATCGGCTTCGATATGCACGCCATGGCGCAACAGGAAGGGCTGGAGCCCCCACCAGTTGCCAAACAGGTGCTGGTCTCCGTAAGGCGCGTTGAAGAACTGGCCGGGATCCTGCACCGACGTACTGCGCCGGGAATTGACGTTGAGGGTGGGCTGCGCGCCCACGAAGCCCTGCCCTTCCCCCGGCAGGGCCTGCGCCAGCGCGGCCTCGTTCAGGGTGAAAAGGACAAGAAGAAACAGGGGCAGCGGTATAAAAAAGCGGGCAAATGTTCTGATCATTCGCACATCGATAGCATATTTCATACCTAATATAAACCTTGACGGGGGAATTATGAAAAAAACTAAGGCTGTGTAAAATAATACTAAAGAGATTTTTTTTACCACAGCAATATATTGATATAGTATGTCACTATTCGTTGTTGTATTTTTTTGTGCAACGCACAAATACATCAGAAGTTTGTGTTTATTCACACATATTACTCATTTCCCCTGCTCTGGTTCGGTCCCGGTTCCATCACAATCCAATGACCGTTGACGTCCGCCCGCCGGAATGGTGAACATGAAGAATGTCGCGACTAGATATGAACAAACCCTTCCTGCCCGTCCGCATCGCGGTACTGACAGTTTCCGATACCCGCACCCCGCAGACGGACCGGTCGGGTGACATCCTGGCTGAGCGGATCGCCAGCGCCGGTCATGTCGTGGCCGCCCGCGCCATCGTGACCGATGACGCCCGGCGGATCGCGGCCACCCTGTCGGGCTGGATCGCGGATGAGCAGGTCGATGTTGTCATTTCCAGCGGCGGCACCGGCGTAACCGGTCGTGACGTCACGCCTGAAGCGTTTGATCAGGTGATCGAAAAGCGGATCGAGGGGTTTGGCGAACTGTTCCGCATGCTGTCCTACCAGAAGATCGGAACCTCGACGATCCAGTCCCGCGCCGTCGCGGGGGTGGCGAACGGAACCTATCTGTTCGCGCTGCCCGGCTCGTCCGGCGCGGTGAAGGACGGATGGGATGACATTCTGGTCTGGCAGCTCGACAGTCGGCATGTGCCCTGCAATTTTGTCGAACTCATGCCCCGCCTGCGCGAACATCTCGCCCCCGACGGGCACGATCATTAAACGGCTGCCGGAAAACGTATAAGAGTTTCTGGAGGTCGCCTTCTTAAAAAGGCGGCGTTCCCCGCAAGCTTTGTGAAAAAAGCTTCACCAGAAAGATCCCTGATAATCCACGGCACGTTTCATGGTCTGGCTTCTGGTCTGACACCGGGCACGCGGCCTGCCGCACCGCGATCTGTGCGGAAAGCGTGCCGTCCCAATGGAAAGAAACGGATATGAGCGCACCAAGACTGCTGCTTCTGGCTGGCGATTATGTCGAGGATTACGAGGTCATGGTCCCCTACCAGGCCCTGACCATGCTGGGGTATCAGGTCGATGCGGTCTGTCCCGGCCGGGGGAAGGGGGAGCATGTCCTGACCGCCATCCATGATTTCGAGGGTGCGCAGACTTATAGCGAAAAACCGGGCCATCGTTTCACGCTGAACGCCAGTTTCGATGACGTGCGGCACGCGGATTACGCCGGTCTGGTCCTGCCCGGTGGGCGCGCGCCGGAATACCTGCGGCTGGATGCGCGGGTGATCGCGCTGGTCCGCGCCTTTGCCG
>NZ_BAIO01000126.1 GCF_000613305.1 Komagataeibacter kakiaceti JCM 25156 | reverse complement strand
CGAGGCGTATGTCCGTGCCGGGCACGGCTGGTGTCCGTGTTGATGTCATGTTCCGTTACTCCCCGATCCCTGTATTTTTGTGGGTGATGGCGCGCATTGTCATGATCCGATCTTCAGCCAGTGGCGATGGTCGCGCGCCAGCAGGTCATCGGCGGCTTTCGGCCCTTCGGACCCCGCCGGGTAAAAATTCAGGGTCGCGGGATCCTGTCCCCATTCCAGCGCGGGCTGGACGACGCGCCATCCGGCCTCGATATTGTCCGCGCGCTGGAACAGCGTCGCATCGCCGATCATGCAGTCATAGATCAGTGTCTCGTAGCCGGTGCTCGGCCCTTCGTGAAACCATTCGGAATAATCGAATTTCATCCGCACCCCGCCCAGATGCACGGTGGGGCCGGGAATCTTGGCAGAAAACTGCATGGTCACCCCTTCGGTGGGCTGGATATGCAGCATCATGATGTTGGGCGTCAGCTTATCCACGGGCGTGTCACGGAACAGCGCGTAAGGCGCGGACTTGAAATGGATCGCGATCTCGGTCTTGCGCGCGGCCAGCCGTTTGCCGGTACGCACGTAAAACGGTACGCCCGCCCAGCGCCAGTTATCGATCTGGAGCTTCATCGCGGCGTAGGTTTCCGTGCCGGAATGGGGGTCTACACCCGGTTCCTCACGGTATCCGGCCACGGGCTGCCCTTTGATCCTGCCCGCGGTATACTGCCCCCGCACCACGTCGTGACGCTGGAGAGTATGAATGGCCTTCAGCACCTTGGTCTTCTCATCACGCACGGCGTCGGCATCGAAGGAGATGGGAGCTTCCATCGCCGTCATGGCCAGAAGCTGCATGACGTGATTGGGCACCATGTCACGCACCGCGCCCGTGCCTTCGTAGAATTTGGCGCGCTGTTCCACGCCCACCGTCTCGGCGGCGGTGATCTGACATGGTCGATATTGTCGCGGTTCCATAGCGGCTCGAAAAACCCGTTGGAAAAGCGCAGGGCGAGGATGTTCTGCACCGTTTCCTTGCCCAGATAATGATCGATGCGATAGATCTGGCGTTCATCCAGATTCCGCAGCAGGCGCGCGTTCAGCGCCACGGCGGAAGCAAGGTCGCTGCCGAAAGGCTTTTCAATGATGACACGACGGAAGACGCCGCCGGTTTCGCGCGCCAGTCCCGACTGCCCAGATGATCGACAATCGTGCCAAAAAAACGTGCGGCGACCGCAAGGTAGAAGATGCAGTTCCTGTTTGCGGTTTTCTTGGCAAGGGTGTCGTAGGTCGCCCCGTCCTCGAATGAACCACGGACATAATCGATGCGCGACGCCAGGTGCTCCCATACATCCCCATGCAGCGTGACGGCCTCGGTGCCGCGACTGGTTACGAAATTTTCCAGGGAGTCATGAAAACCCTGACGCAACTGGTCGGCCGATATGTCCGCCCAGTCCACCACGATGATCGAGAAATCATTATCCAGCAGTCCCGCGCCCGCCAGATTATAGATTGCGGGCACCAGCAGCCGATGTGTCAGGTCGCCCCCGCCGCCGAATATGACAAATACGCCGGTGGCCCACGACGTGGCATGTTTTCATGCCGCGTATCGTCAATCTGCGAGGACGCGGATGCAATAATGCTCTCCATCTTGCTTCTCCCTGAACTTTTTTAAGGTGTAAAACCCGGCCGGACCGCCCGTGGTCATTATGGCGCCAGCATGGTCATGCCGGCCGGGTGCGTTATCAGGCGCGCGGCATCAGTTGTTCGTGCCTTCGATATGGCCACCAAAGCCAAAGCGCATGGCCGAGAGCATCTTCTCGGCGAAGTTGTTGCCGGTGCGCGAACGGAAGCGCGTGAACAGGGCTTCCGACATGACCGGGACGGGCACCGCTTCCTCGATCGCGGCTTCGATGGTCCAGCGTCCCTCGCCGGAATCCGCCACGTCGCCCTTGTAGTTGGACAGGTCGGGATTGCCCGCCAGCGCGCGGGCCGAAAGATCCAGCAGCCACGAGGACACCACGCTGCCACGCCGCCAGACCTCGGCAATGTCGGTCATGTTCAGCTCGAAACGCTGGTCTTCGGGCAGTTCGGTGGAGTTCTTGGACTTCATGACATGGAAGCCCTCGGCAAAGGCCTGCATGATGCCGTACTCGATACCGTTATGGACCATCTTCACGAAATGGCCGGAACCGGCGGGGCCGCAATGCAGGTAGCCCTGTTCGGCGCGGGGATCGAATTCCGGCTTGTCACGGTTCGGCGTGCGCGGAATGTCACCGATGCCCGGCGCGAGCGCGGACAGGATGGGATCCACATGGTCGGTGGCGTCCTTGGTGCCGCCGTACATCATGCAGTAACCGCGCTCCAGCCCCCACACACCGCCCGACGTGCCGACATCGATATAATGAATGCCTTTCGCGGCCAGTGTGGCGGCGCGGCGGATGTCATCCTTGTAAAAGGAGTTGCCGCCATCGATCAGGATGTCATTATGGCCCAGCAGACCGCCCAGTTCCGCCACCGCGGTTTCGGTCACATGGCCCGCCGGCAGCATGAGCCAGATGATCCGGCGGCCGGATGTCAGTTTGGACACCATGTCCTTCAGGCCGGATGAAGCAATGGTCTTTCCGGCCACGGCCTGCGCGCCCACCTTGGAAATCACGGCCGGGTCACGGTCATAAAGCACCACATCGTGCCCGTGGCGTGTCAGGCGCGTGGCGATGTTGCCACCCATTTTACCCAGGCCCACTATACCAATCTGCATAACTCTCACTACTCCCGCTGCGGGGCCGCACCCCGCGCTTCAGCCGCGCGCGGCTGGTAAAAAAACAGGCCCCGTCATGACCCGATGGACATGACGGGGCTGGTCCGGTCGCCGATCAGACCGCTGCCTGATGGCCTGCGCCAGTTTCTCAAGGCCGGATTTCAGGTCTCCGTGGATATGTACGCGCAGGACACGACGGCCCCGTTCGCCCAGTACCTCCAGATCGCCACGCGCCTGGGCTTCCTTCACGATGCTGAAGGTATATTTCTCGCCCGGCACCGGCAGGTTGAGCGCGTCATCGCAGGTGATCTGCACGAACACCCCGCTGTTGGGGCCGCCTTTGTAAGCCTGACCCGTTGAATGCTGGAAACGCGGGCCGAATTCGGCCGCCGTGGCCAGTTTCAGCCCGTCACGTACGTCAAGACGCACTTTCTGGAGCCATTCGCGCGTTGCCGTATCCCGGTCGATATAGGCCAGCAGCGCCACGTAATCGCCTGCCCTGCCCCGGGCGAAATGGGCCTTCAGGATACCTTCCGCCGTCTTGCCGCCCTTCAGCGCCGCCGCGTTCTTCGGGTCGGCATAGAAGGCGAAGCTTCCGTCCTTCGCGAAGGTTCGTACGGCGGCAGCCTGCCGGTCTCGTTATAGGCGGTGGTGATCTTCTTGGTCTCGATCTTCGATGCCTCGACATCAGGCTGGTTGAAGGCGTTGATGCCGATGATCGAACCGGCCACGGCGGTGGCGAACTCCCAGCGGAAGAACTCCTCGGCAATCTGGTATCTGTCGTGCAGTTCAATGGTTACGACAGGCTCACCCGCCGCGATCAGCTTCCGGAACGCCTCGTCCTGCTTCTCACACGGTTTTTCGCTCAGGCGCAGGTAAATGAAGACACGGTCCTTGCCATAAACCGTGGCCGGGCCAGCCGTTTCGCCATCAATGGGGATCAGGCCCTTGCCGTCCTTGCCGGTTGATTCGGCAAGAAGCTGCTCCAGCCACGCGCCCATGTCGTAAATGGCGGGGGAGGCAAGGAGTGTCACCTTGTCACGACCGAACGAACGCGCGGCCACGCCCAGCACGCTGCCCAGCACCACGCCGGGGTTCTGCGCCGGCGGCACCGAGGCGGCGCAGGATTTCTCGCCACGCAGGCTGAATCCAGCAGCCGTTTGAGCGGAAGACCGGCGACAGCGGCGGGCACCATGCCGAAATCGGACAGTACGGAGTAGCGGCCACCGATCTGCTTGTCACCGTAGAAGATTTTCCAGAATTTATCCTTCTTCGCCACGTCTTCCATGTGGGAGCCGGGATCGGTCACGGTGATGAAGTGCGATCCCGCCCTGTCACCCAGCACCTTTTTGGCCTGATCGAAGAAATAGGCTTTGAGGATGTTCGGCTCCAGCGTGCCGCCGGACTTGGACGAGACGATGAACAGCGTCCTGGAAATATCGATCCTGTCCTGGAAATCCCGGATCTGCTGCGGGTCCGTGCTGTCAAGGACGTACAGGTGCGGGAAGCCTTCATGCTTGCCGAATGTCACGGACAGGACTTCAGGCCCAAGGCTGGATCCCCCCATGCCCAGCAGCAGCGCGTCACGGAAACCGCGCGCCTTCACCTCGGCCTGGAATTCCTCGAACTTCGACAGGGCAAGACGCTGGTCGTCAACAATCGTCAGCCATTTCAGCCAGTTCGCTTCGTCACGGCCGGTCCACAGCGTGGCATCCTTCGCCCACACACGGCGGACATTGCCAGCCTTGCGCCATACTTCCAGTTCGTCCTTGACCGCCGCATCAAGGCTGGCGGGCAGGTTCAGCGTGGTTGTGGTGACCTTGCGCCCCAGAAAAGCCGCCTGCTTGGCCGCGATCGCGCCGAGCAGGGCGTCAAACGCATCCTCGAAACCACGCACGCCCTCATCCACCAGGGTCCGGGTCACGCCATCCAGATCAAGGCCAAGGCGGCGGGCTTCGTTGATGACCTTGTGGGCACCCGCCAGATCCTGTGTCAGGGTCTCGGCCACCCTGCCATGATCGCGGAAGTCATCGAATGTCGCGGGCGGAATGGTGTTGACGGTCTCGGGGCCAATCAGCCCATCCACATACAGCACGTCACTGAAGGTCTTGTCCTTCGTGCTGGTGCTGGCCCAGAGCAGGCGCTGCGGCATGGCGCCGGCCTTCGCCAGTTTCTGCCACCGCGCGCTCTTTACAATGGTCTGCCAGTATTCATAGGCCTGCTTGGCGTTGGCGATCGCCACCTTGCCGCGCAGGGCCTTCAGGCTGGCAGCGTCCTTATCGCCCGCCGCCACACGGTCATCGATTTCCCTGTCAATCTTCACATCGATGCGGCTGACGAAGAAGGAGGCGACACTGGCGATGCCCGCGACACTTTCGCCACGCGCAAGGCGGTCTTCCAGCCCGGCGATATAGGCTTCCACCACCTTCTTGTAGGCGCTGAGCGAGAACAGCAGCGTTACGTTGACATTGATGCCCGCCGCGATGGCGGCATGGACCGCAGGCGCGCCTTCATCCGTTCCGGGAATCTTGATCATGAGGTTGGGCGCGTTCACGGCCAGCCACAGCCGCCGGGCTTCCGCAATCGTGGCGCTGGTGTCGCGCGCCAGATAGGGCGAGACCTCAAGGCTCACATAGCCATCCACCTTCCGGGTTTCCTCATAGACCGGATACAGCACTCTGGCCGCGGCGCGGATGTCATGGATCGCCAGTGTTTCATACAGGGTTCCGGCGTCAACGATCTGGTGCTCAAGGATCTGACGGATCTGGGGGTCATAATCGGTTCCATGGCCCATGGCCTTCTGGAAGATCGAGGGGTTGGAGGTCACCCCCTTCAGCCCGTCTTCGTCCACCAGCTTTTTCAACTGGCCACTTTCGGTATAGGAACGCTGGATGAAGTCCAGCCAGGGGGACTGGCCATAACGGGCCAGTTGCTTCAGCGGGTTCGCGGCTTCGCCGGTACCGGCTTCATATGCTGCCATGATCTGTTTCCTCTGTATTTTCATTTTCCCGGACCATCATCGCGCGGGGAATGCGTGATGGCGGCCCGGTCGTGTTGCGGTCATGCGTGCCGTTCAGCGCGCG
>NZ_BAIO01000127.1 GCF_000613305.1 Komagataeibacter kakiaceti JCM 25156 | reverse complement strand
CTGCGGTTCTCGCTGGCCTATGGCATGCTGTTCGCCCTGTCCTCGGTCCTGTTCATGTCGTTCATGTGGTGGGGCACGATCGGCTTTCTGGAGCGTCAGGTCGAAACCGCCATCAACGCCGACGCCCGCGCCCTGGCCGAACGCTGGGTCATGGGCGGCCTGCCCACGCTCGCGCTCACGATCGAGGACCGGCTGGAACAGAACCTTGATGATGATGCGATCTACCTTGTCGTGGATCCGCAGGGGAACTACCTGACCGGCAATGTCTCCGCATGGCCCGGGCGCGTGCAGTACACCGATCGCTGGTACACCCTGCCCGATACGCGTGCGGGGCTGCGCGGCATGGCGGAACTGCATGGCTACCGCCTGCCCGGCACTGCCCAGACCCATACGGCGGGCCAGCTTGACAGCGGCTACCGCCTGCTGGTCGGCCGTGATGTCCGCTCACGCGGGGTGCTGCGCCACCTGCTGACCGACTCGCTGGTCTGGGCGTGGGTCATGGTCTCGCTGCTGGCGGTGAGCGGGGCGGTGCTGGTGCATGGCATCTTCCGCCGCATGGTCAAGACCGTGGCGCGCACCACCTCCGCCATCGCGCATGGCGACCTGAGCCGGCGCATGCCGCTGGTGGGCAATGGCGACGAGATGGACCAGGTGGCCGAAGCCATCAACGAGATGCTGGACCGCATCGTGCGCCTGATGGACGGGGTGCGGCAGGTGTCCAATTCCATTGCCCATGACCTGCGCACCCCCATCGCGCGGGCGCGCACGCAACTTGAGGATGCGGCCCTTCACGCCACCACGGCGGACGAACTGCGCGGCGCGATCGAACGCGCGGTCGGTAATCTGGACAACGTGACGGCCGTGTTCGAGGCGCTGCTGCGCATCGCCCAGATCGAGGCGGGGGCACGCCGCTCCGCCTTCATGACATTCGACCTCGTGCCGGTCCTGCGCGACGTGGCCGACCTGTATGAGGCCGTGGCGGATGAACACCATATCGCGCTTGCGCTCGACCTGCCGGCCCACCTGTCCTTTTATGGTGATCGTTCTCTGGTGCAGCAGGCAGTCGCCAACATGCTCGACAACGCCATAAAATTCTCGCCGCCCGGTGGCACGGTCTACCTGCGCGCGCAGATACGCGAACTCTCCCCCGGCCGCACGAGCGGGCCGACGGGCGAAGGGATGCTGGACCTGTCCGTCAGCGATGAGGGAATCGGCATGAGCGAAGCGGACATGGCGCGGGCGACGGAACGCTTCTTCCGCGCGGAAAAGGCCCGCCACACGCCCGGCGCCGGGCTGGGGCTGGCCATGGTGCGCGCCATCGTGCAACTGCATGGCGGGCGGATGCACCTTTCCGCCCATAACCCCGGGCTTACGGTTTCCATATCCCTGCCCGTGGCGGCGTGCGCGCTGTCAGCGGGGGAAGATGATTTTCCATCCGGCCAGCACATATCTGGCATGACGCAAACGTCACCTTTCTCCCATCAGCACGACATGAACAGTAGCGTAGAGTAACGCCATGAACATGCAATCCGCCGTGACGCCAGCCATCGTCGTGATGGGCTTCTGCCTGTGCGGGGCCTCCCCCGTGCCGGTGGAGCCAGGGGACATGCCCCGCGTGATGGCGGCACGGGACGGGGCGGACAAGCCTGTCATCATCACCAGCGACACGCGGGCCTACTGCAACCGGCTCCTGAACATCATCGACGCCTATGGCCCCGCCCTGCCGCAGGATGTGGACAGCCTGCGCATGCAGGGCGAAGGCATGTGCCGCGAAGGGCGCATCCGCTCGGGAATCGTCCGACTCCGCCGCGCGCTGGTGGAACTGAAGGAAACGACACATTCATGATGTCCGGATACCTGCGCATGCCCATGCGCCACGCCGCGCCAGCACTCTTACTCGCGGCGGCCCTGTGTCCGGCGGCGGTGATGGCGCAGACACCCGCGGCCGCCCCTGCCACGCCTGATGAAACCAGGCTGGATCTGGTTGCATCCGGCACCGTGCAGGCCCTGCCCGACGAACTGACCGCCACGTTCTTTGCCGAATCCCGCGCCGATACGGCGGCGGCGGCACAGGCGCAGGTCAATGCCCTGATCGCGAAGGCCATGGCGACCGCCGCCCATGTGGACGGGCTGACCGTCAATGCCGAGTCGTATTTCGTCCGGCATGATGATGGCGACCCGCGCCAGAACCGCAAACCGGGCTGGGTCGCCCGCCAGACCATCCGCCTGACCGCGCAGGACGGCAAGAACCTGCTACCGCTGATCGGACAGTTGCAGGCCGAAAACCTGGCCCTGACCCAACTGGACTGGTCCCTGTCGCGCGCGCGGCGGGCGGAACTGACCCGTCAGGCCGAAGCCCTCGCCCTGCAGGACATGCAGCAGCGCGCGCAGGCGGCGGCCACCACGCTGAAGCGGAAAATCACGGCGCTCACATCCGTCGTGCTGGAAGATCAGGACACGGCGCGCCCCATGCCCATGATGATGATGGCCCGCGCCAGCGCCGAAAGCGTGGCGCCTTCCGCCCCGGCGGGCATGGAAGACGTGACCGCCACGGCCCATGCCACGCTGATACTCAAACCCTGAACCCTGCTGGCCAGGATACGAAAAAAGGCCCGGAAGAGCGCATCTCCGGGCCTTTTTTCAATCCTGATGACAGGAGCGGGACGCCTCAGCGCGGCGCCAGCACCATGATCATCTGACGGTTTTCAAGCTTGGGCATATGCTCAACCTTGGCCAGCTCGTCCATTTCCGCGCGGATACGCTCCAGAACCTTCACACCCAGATCCTGATGCGCCATTTCGCGGCCACGGAAGCGAAGGGTCACCTTCACCTTGTCGCCCTCGCCAATGAAGCTTTTCATCGCGCGCATTTTCACCTGATAGTCATTTTCATCAATGTTCGGGCGAACCTTGACTTCCTTGATTTCAATGACTTTCTGCTTCTTGCGCGCTTCGTTGCGCTTCTTCTGCTGTTCGTATTTGAACTTCCCGTAATCAAGCACCTTGGCCACCGGCGGCTCGGCGTTCGGGCTGATTTCCAGCAGGTCAAGACCGACGGCATAAGCGCGCGCCAGCGCATCACGGGTGGACATGATGCCGAGCATCTCGCCCGCTTCGTCGATCAGGCGTACCTGGGGTACGCGAATCTCTTCATTGACACGGGGGCCCTCTCGATTCGGCGGAGTGGGCATGGGGGGTCTGGCTATGGTCAGCTCCTGTAACTGTTTCATTCAAACGGCAGGCAAGGCCGCCCGCCCGCCTGTGTGCCGGTGGCTGAAGCCAGCCGGACGCGCCGCGAGCATGAAACGACCTTACATTATGGAAAGATATGTGACGCAAACACACGCCACAGATCAAGTACTGTCTTGCTCCGCCCCGCGAAAACAGCCATGCAATCGCGGCACGGAGCCATTACGCCACGGGGCCGCCTCAGCCACGCGTACGGCGGATATCGGGTGGCAGCGCCTCATATGCAAGGGTGGATACCGCCTCATCCACCGGAAGCACCTCCTGCGTCTTGCCGCCAAGGCGGCGCATGGCGACGGAATTGTCCTCCGCTTCCTTGCGGCCCACGACCAGAATGACCGGCACGCGGGCCAGGCTGTGTTCGCGAATCTTGGCGTTGATCTTCTCGTTGCGCAGGTCGGCCTCGACCACCAGTCCTGCGGCGCGCAGGCTGTCCGCCACCTGCTGGGCGTAATCGGCCGCATCGGTCACGATCGAAGCCACGACCACCTGCGTCGGCGCCAGCCACAGCGGGAAACGGCCCGCGTGCTGTTCGATCAGGATGCCGAGGAACCGCTCGAACGAGCCCAGAATCGCCCGGTGCAGCATGACCGGCCGGTGGCGCGCGCTGTCTTCCCCCACATAGGAGGCATCCAGCCGTTCGGGCAGCACGTAATCGACCTGCAGCGTGCCGCACTGCCAGTCACGGCCAATGGCGTCGCGCAGCACGAATTCAAGCTTGGGGCCATAAAACGCGCCCTCACCCGGATTGTGCTCGTAGCTTACGCCCGCCATGTCGCACGCGACCTTCAGCGCGTTTTCCGCGCGGTCCCATGTCGCGTCATCACCCGCGCGCTGTTCGGGGCGGTCGGCGAACTTCACACGGAAATGTTCGAAGCCGAGATCCTGGTACACATCGGACAGCATGCGCACGAAGCGCGCCGTCTCATCCGCGATCTGGTCCTCGGTGCAGAAGATATGGGCGTCATCCTGCGTGAAGCCACGCACGCGCATGATGCCATGCAGCGCGCCGGAGGGTTCATAACGATGGCAGGCGCCGAATTCCGCCATGCGCAGCGGCAGCTCACGGTAGGAGCGCAGGCCATGGCGGAAGATCTGCACATGGCACGGGCAGTTCATCGGCTTCAGCGCGAGGGTCTTGTCCTCGTCCTCGACGGTGGCGATGAACATGTGCTCACGGTATTTGTCCCAGTGGCCGGAAGCTTCCCACAGCCCACGGTCAACCAGTTGCGGGGTGCGCACTTCCTGGTAGCCGTTGCCGTTCTGCGCGCGACGCATGTAGTCCTGCAGCACCGAGTACAGCCGCCAGCCCTTGGGGTGCCAGAAAATCTGGCCCACGGCCTCTTCCTGAATGTGGAACAGATCCATTTCCCGGCCGATGCGGCGATGGTCCCGGCGCTCGGCTTCCTCAAGCTGGTGCAGGTGCGCCTCGAGTTCCTTACGGTCGCGCCACGCCGTGCCGTAGACGCGCGTCAGCATGGGGTTACGGTGGTCACCGCGCCAGTAGGCCCCGGCCACCTTCATGAGCTTAAAGGCCGTGCCCACGTCCGCCGTGCCACGCAGATGCGGCCCCCGGCACAGATCCAGCCATTCGCCCTGGCGGTAGATGGAGATTTCCTCATCTTCCGGCAGGTCACGGATCAGTTCCGCCTTGAAGCGCTCGCCACGTTCCTCGAAAAACGCGATGGCTTTCGCACGCGGCCATGTCTCACGCACGAAGGGCGTATTGGCGGCCACGATTTCGCGCATCCGCGCCTCGATGGCGGCGAAATCCTCCGGCGAGAATGGCTCGTTACGATAGAAATCGTAGTAAAACCCGTTTTCGATGGATGGGCCGATCGTGACCTGCGTGCCCGGCCACAGCGACTGTACGGCTTCGGCCAGCACATGGGCGGCGTCGTGGCGGATCATTCCCAGCGCCTCGGGGTCCTTGCGCGTGATGAAACGCAGGCTGGCGTCGTGGTCGATGCTCCGACCGATATCCATGAGATGGCCGTCCACTTCCATCGCAAGGGCTGCGCGGGCCAGACCGGCCCCGATGGACTGCGCCACCGTAGTGCCCGTCACCGGCCCGTCAAAGCGGCGAACGGATCCGTCAGGCAGGGTGATGGCAGGCATGGTTCATTGCTCCGGTAAGAAGATACTGCGCTGTAATGGCGTTACGGGAGCATTGCCGCAACCCTGTCCACGCGCAGAGTCGCCAGATCATGCACATAAATGACCCGTACCTGCCCCGCGTACCGCCCCACGGGCGCGTTGAGCGCGGGGTTGCTGGCCGCGCAGAACAGCACGGTCGATGGCACGCCCAGGGCCGCAGCCATATGCATCGGCCCCGTATCGTTCCCCACCACGCAGGCCGCCCGCGCGATCACGCCGCCCAGTTCCAGCAGGGATGTCCGGCCCGTCAGGTCAAGCGCATCGGGGCAGGACTGGCCGATAATGGCGGCAAGGGGACTTTCCGCCTTCCCGCCCACCACAACCGGGCGGATCCCGCGCGCGCGCGCATGCGCCCCGCAAGCGCCGCATAACGCTCCACCGGCCAGCGA
>NZ_BAIO01000128.1 GCF_000613305.1 Komagataeibacter kakiaceti JCM 25156 | reverse complement strand
CACGCGGCACCTGCCCGCGCAGACGCAGTACGCGGCCCTGAACCTGCTGGCGGGGCTGAACGCGGTGCAGCGCGCATGGCATGCGGCCCGGCCGCACATGCGGCATTACGGTCTCATCCACGGACGGAAAGCGGGCTGATGCGGCAGGTTGTCGATGTGGAGGGCGTGCTGGTGTCCGCCTTTGTCATGAATCTGGGGCTGGCGCTGTGCACGCTGCTTGTGCTGCGGGCCGTGCTGTCCTGGCTCGGGCTGTGGCGGTTCATCTGGAACCCGCCGCTGGCGCAGTTCGGGCTGCTGATCTGCCTTGTTGGTCTGTACACACTGATCCTGTGAAAGAATACTGACTTGTTCGCTTATGCAAACCGTCTGGTCCGTGTGGCCATCACCCTGGTCATCCTGCTTGTCGCGATGATCGTGGCTGTCGTGCTGTGGGATTACTACACCGCCTCCCCCTGGACGCGGAACGGGCAGGTCCGCGCGCAGGTGGCCAATATCGCGCCGCGCGTTTCCGGGCAGATCAACGCCGTGAACGTGCAGGATAACCAGTTCGTCCATAAGGGCGACATCCTGTACGTGATTGATCCGTTCGATTTCCGGGTAAAGGTGGACATCGCCACCGCCGCCGTGAATGAACGCCGGGCGGATCTGGAGTTCAAGACATCACAGTACGAACGCCGCCAGCAGATTGCGGGCGTTGCGGTATCGGGCGAGGAAAAACAGCAGTTCGAGGCCGTGGCCGAGCAGGCGGAAGCGCAGTACGCTGCGGCACTGGCCGACCTGCGGCAGGCGCGCATCAACCTTGAACGGACCGAGGTGCGCAGTTCGATCAACGGCTATGTCACCAACCTGACCATGCGTTCGGGCGATTACGCCAATGCGGGGCAGGTCAATATCCAGATCATCGATACGGATTCCTACTGGGTGGACGGATATTTCGAGGAAACGAAAATCCACGCCATCAAAGTCGGTGATCCCGTGCGGCTGGATCTCATGGGGTTCCATGAACCGCTGTTCGGCCATGTGGAAAGCATTACCCGGGGCATCGCCAGCAATAACGCCGCCACGTCAACCCAGGGGCTGCCCGCGGTGGACCCGGTCTATACATGGGTGCGGCTGGCGCAGCGCATTCCGGTGCGCGTCCATATCGACAGGGTGCCCCCCGATCTGGTGCTGGCCGCGGGCATGACCACCACGGTTACCGTGGTCTCGGCGGCAGGCAACCGCCGCCATATGTCCATCCGCGATGCGCTGCACCATGTGGGCGACGACATCCAGCATCTGGTGGGGCACCGCTAACACCCCCCGCTTATCCACAGATTCGGGGGACGAATGTCCGGGCAACCCTGTGGACAGGCGCGTGCATGAACAGGGATAATGTGAGGAAATGCGACGACTCGCGCAGGCGGCTGGAAATTTCCTCCGCCCTGCGGGGCGCCCGTAATTTCAGAAGCTTTCTGAAGAACAACCGATTGATAAATTAAAGAATAAAAGTTTTTGGGTGCCGCCTTTTTTCAAAAAGGCGGCGTTCCCTGAAGCTTTCTGGAAAAAGCTTCACCAGAAACTTCCTTACGCTTTACTCTCAGTGCTGCGGTGGAAGGGAATACGGGTCACGCCTGGCCGTACTGGCCGCCATGCCCATGCGGTGCGCGCGGTACAGCAGCCCGTGGCCGCGCTTTTCAATCAGCACGCCGCGCCGCTGAAGCCTGTCGCTACTAATGGCGTAACCCGTCTCACGTATGATCTGCCCCCGCAGCACCTGCAACCACCCCCGCAGGGCAAGCCTCATCCGTGTCATGTCCCGCACGCTCCCTTTCCGCCAAGGCAATCACATCATTCATGGCAGATAGGATTTATATGCATAACTTTCAAGGGAACCCGCATGGATCGGGCGGTTATTTTTATTTATTTCATGTCATGACATGCAATTTGTGGCCATTCATGTGCACCGGCATGCCTCATCCATGACAAGGATGAACGGAACCAGTCCTGCCATGGGGGATACCTTGCGTTACCTGCTCCTGATTCTTGCCCTTGCCGCCAGCTATTGTGGCACGGCGACCGCCCAGACACCGGCGGCCCAGGTGATCAGCACATTGTTTGCCGACAAGCTGACCATGATGGATCTCGGCCTGATCCGTGCCGAGCGCGCCATGCAGCATGAAATCGACAGCCTGCCCGACAGTTATGACAGCGACATGGCGCCCGTGGCCGATTTCGACCCGCGCCGCAACAGCATCCTCGTGGGCATCTGGTACGAAAACCATGACAGCTTCACCCGCGACCAGTGCGGAAAGCTGCTGGATACGGTCCGGAAATCGTTTGGCAACCAGCCCACCACCATCATCGCCTCATGGTTCCGCCACCATGGCTATACGTCCCTGCGCGATGCCGGGCAGTTTTACACGGGGCTGCGCAACATCATCTGGCTGGTCGTGACGGATGGGGATCGGGCCTGCTCCTATTCCATGGCCAGTGGGCAGCAGACCGTAACCGGATTCTAGGGGCCGGAACCTTGCAAGGCCGATGCGGCGGAATGTCGCCTTTTTGAAAAAAGGCGACACCCGGAAACTTTGGCCATTATTTATTAATCGGTTGTTTTTAAAATATTTTCTTACAGGTCTTTCTGAGCGCGCCAGAACGTGCGCTGGAGTTCCGCCGCCTCGTCCTCCAGCATGGGGCCGATGACTTCCACCGGGCGCTGGCCCGCGGCGAACACCGTACGACAGGGCAGGTCCAGGGTCGGGTTTTCCGGGTGATTGCCGGTCATTTCCTTCAGGTCATGTTCACTCTGCCCGAACACGACGCGACCGATCCCGCTCCAGTACACCGCGCCCGCACACATCGCACATGGCTCGGCCGAGGTGTACATCGTGTATGACGCCAGTTCGGCGGGCGGAAATTTTCTGGAGGCGCGCGTGGCCAGCAGGCGCTCCGCATGCGCTGTCATGTCACCGCCTTCCGCCGTGTAGCCATTGCCCTGTTCCAGCACGATGGCGCCTTCCCCATCGACCAGAATGCAGCCAAAGGGGTGGTCGCCCCCTTTGCGCGCCTGCTCGGCCACAGCGAAGGCGCGGCGCAGGAAATGTTCATGATCGAGCGGGGGCAGGCGGGAAGGACCGGTCATTCCATATCCATGTAAATCAAGGGGTACGATCTTCGCTTGTGCCGGTTCCCGCGCGCCTTTTCAAACGGAAAAAACGGCTGGCCTTCCCCATGGCCGCATCATGGCCTAACACGCGCAGGGATGGGCCATGGCCGCGCTGACCGTTTCGATCTCATCATCAATATATCCCACGATATCCGTGTTGTCATACGACCCGTCGAACCGGGCGGCGGCCAGTTCGGTCCGCATGGCCGCCAGCCGGTCGCGCCGATGCGCAAGCTGGGCCACGTAGCGCGCGGTCCAGGCAGATTCCTCCGGTTCGAATCGGGCATCAATGGACGCCTGTGTGCAGTTATCGGGCAGGTTGGGATCGTGCATGAACCGCATCTCCATGTGTATGAAAAAGATACACAAGCAGGATGCAGGCTTCGATGACCGCCGCGAACCGCAACTATTTTCTTGCTGTATGTGTGTTTTTTTAGCACAGATTAAGTATGAAAAATGCACACACCTCCACACAGCCGACATCGCCCCGCACGCGCCCGCCCCGCGTTGACTGGGCCGCCCTGACCCCACCCTCACCCAACTGCGCGTACAGGGCTGCTCCACCCGTGAAACGGCGCGCAGGCTGGGCCTGAACATCAAGACACTGGAAGCCTATCTGCGCCGCCACCGGATCCGCCATGCCATACCGATGGACCGGCCCGATCAGGTCCGCCGCACCTGCCTGAACTGCGATACCGCCTTTGTGGCCGATGGCCGCTTCCTGCGCCTGTGCCCGGAATGCCGCGCCATGTTCAGCTAGGGCGCCATTTGGAAAATGAACTGCTGATAAAAACAGTAAAATGTTCCGGGCGCAGCCTTTTTTCAAAAGGGCGAGGTTCCCTGAAGCTTTTTGGAAAAAGCTTCACCAAAAACTTCCCTGGAATTTGCACAATGTCCCAAGGGCGAATTTTTCGGACGGTTTTTCAGGGATGCTCACATTTGCGTGCCATGGGAACCGTCCCTGCCGCCGCCCGCTTTATCAGGGCACCACAGCGCATCAGGATCCCCCGGATATGGACATGCACACGCCACGCCACGCGCCCCTGCCCGACAGCCTGTATAAAAACATCCACATCCGTGTATTCCTGCATCACGACCGGATCGGGCATGATGCGGCGTTACCGGCGGCGTCGCACAAAATGGCGGCAGGCGCTCCCGCCCGGCGTGGTCCGCGCGCCCTCACCCTTCTGGTGCTGGCTCTGGTTCTGGCCAGTCAGGGGCTGGGCGGGTGCAAGCGGCACGATGAAACCGTGGGCGAAAAAATAGATCATTTTGGTGACAAGGTGCAGGACAAGATCGACCCGCCCAAGGGCCCGGCGGAAAAGGCCGGCCGGTCAATTGACCGCACCCTGAATAATGACTGACCGCATCCAGCCAAGCTGATGCAGGGTCATAAAGCTATCTGGAAATAAATTTTCGATAGAAGATAATAAAAGCTTCCGGGTGCCGCCTTTTTTTCAGAAAGGCGGCGCCTCCCGAAGCTTTCTGAAAGAAGCTTCACCGGAAACTTCTTTATGATCTGGCAGGAGACCCGCTTTTCCCAGGGACAGAGGCACGAAGGCTTGCATTCCCGTTGTCTTCCGGGTCGGTCCTGCCAGCAGGCGCACGGAACCAGCCCGTCACCTGCATGGCGCATGTGTTTACGCTGGCGGGGTGTAGGACTGCACGTCCTCCACGGTATGGTTCAGCGTAATCTTGTCGTTGGCGGTGGACTGCACCCATGACACGGGAATGGTGAACGCACTTTCCGCCGGGCCATCCACGGTCACCTGGATTGTCGCATCGGCGTTGACGGCGGTAAGGGTACCCATGCGGCCCGTGCCTGCTGCGATCACATCCTGACCCAGCATGGCCTGATTCATTTCCGTCATTTTTTCCCTTTCCCTGTTTTGCATGAAGGTGGCGGCGCGACATTATTCATGTCATGCGCCAACACTGTACCGACCCGCGCTACAGATTGGCCTCCGGCTGCACATCGTTACGTAACGCACGCCCCGGATGCAAGTTGCCCGGCAGCACTGCCCGTGCTTCAGGCCGGTCCGGCTTCCGTTCTTTTTATATGAAAAAGAACCAGAAACTCCTGATTACTTGAAAGTCTGTGGCAAGACAGCCCGGCATATCAAGAATTACGGAAATCCCGCATCTCTTTTTCTTCATAAAAAAAGATGCGGCCCTGCCCCGCCCCGTTACCCTTCAGTCCACACCAAACTGGCGGCGGTGGGACATGACCTGATTCAGCTCCTCGTTGTAATGATGATACGTACCTTTGGGTACGCAGCCCATTTCCTCCAGATCCTCGAGCTTTATGCTGTCATTGAGCCAGTCATTGACCTCGTTGAACTCGATCTTCTGCGGCACGCCGCGCCCGCTGAACACAACCGGGTCATCCTGCCCCTGCACGTACCCGAATTTCTTGTAGACGCCATCCGTCGGCGGGTTGTGGTCCGCCATCTCGCCACACACCACGGATGCGCCATCCATGGAATGCACCACGACATCGCGGAACGTGGCGCTGTGGGGGTCCGCAAGGGTGGCCGCCACATGGCGCTCGCCCTCGGCGATCAG
>NZ_BAIO01000129.1 GCF_000613305.1 Komagataeibacter kakiaceti JCM 25156 | reverse complement strand
GACGCGGCGAAATCCGTCAGCACCATCGGCACGGATTTCATGCGCAAGCAGGCCCCCAGCGCCACGGCGTTCGACATGGTCAGCCTGCTGCCCGGGGCCAATGTCTCCTCATCCGACCCGCTGGGCTTTTCACCCCAGACCAATATCAGCGTACGCGGTCTGGGCGGGGATTCGATCGGCTACCTGCTGGAAGGCATGCCGCTGAACGATATTGCCTATTACAACGGCTATCCCGGCCAGTTCGCGGATACCGAGAATTACCAGAGTGTCGCGCTGGAACAGGGATCGGCGGATCTGGACGCCCCCGTGCTCAACGCGGCGGGGGGGCTCATGAACATGTCCTTCCGTGACCCCTCCACCCGCGCGGGCGGGTATGCGGATGTATCCTACGGGTCGTACAACACCAACCGCCAGTTCCTGCGGCTGGAAACCGGGCAGATCGGGCATACCGGCATACGCGGCTTCGTGTCGTATTCCCACGGCTATACCGATAACTGGCGTGGCCCCGGCCATGACGAGCGCCAGCATATCGATTTCAAGTTCCTGCGCGAATGGGGGGCGGGGAATCGCGTTTCGGTCATCGGGACCTGGAACACGATGGTCGCCAGCTACTACCCCCCCGTGGACAAGGCGGACTGGCAGGCGGAAGGCCCGCATGGCGCGGCGAACAACCTCGCCGCCACCTACAACCCCAACGACGCCGCAGGCGGCACGGATTACTGGGCGCTGTACCGCCAGCCGGAGCGGATATTCTACATGGCGGCCCCGGCGCGGCTGACGCTGGCGCGCAACCTGCACCTCAAGCTCACGCCCTATGCCCAGTGGAGCTACGGCAACGACCCCGGCGGCACCACCATGGGGGAAACCGGGATGTTCAGCGGTCCCAGCCCCGCCGGCGTGCCGGATGCCGACGCCGTGGTGCGCGCCAACTGGACCCAGACCAGCTATCGCGCGGGCTTCAACGCGGCGCTGGACTGGCAGCTTGGCAACCATGACCTGGTGTTCGGCTACTGGTACGATTATTCCGATGACAGCGAACACCAGCCTTCACCGCCGTAAACGCCAGCGGCAACGCGGCTGACATATGGGTGGACCGGATCAGCCGCACCATACTGCTGCCCGATGGCCAGCAACTGGACGCGGGCAGTTACCACATGATTTCCCAGACCAATGCGCTGTACCTGGGCGACCGGATGCACTTCCTTGGCCGCAGGCTCATGGTGGATGTCGGCTTCAAGGAAGTGATGCTGGACCGCCACGGCACCACCACCCCCGCCATGGGCGCGCAGAGTGCGGCAGGCAGCAACACGGCGGTGCCCCTGCCGCGCATCGCGATCCGCTATCGCATCACGCCCCGGCACATGGTGTTCTTCAACACCACGACCAATTTCCGCACCCCTGATGAAAGCGCCCTGTTCGGCGGGGTCACGGCCAGTGGCATCGCAACGCAGCTCAGGAACGAATATTCCGTGTCCGAGGAACTGGGCTACCGCTACAGTGGCGACCTGATCGTGGGCAGCCTGACCCTGTTCAACTATGATTTCACCAACCGCGAAATCCAGACGCTGCTGAACGTGAACGGCGCACAGGTGGACTCCACCATAAATGGCGGGGGCCAGACATCACGCGGGGTGGATGTGGAAATGGGGCTCAAGCCTGGCACCATTTCGCGCCCTACCTGTCGGGGGAATACCTGCACGCGACCATTGACAGCGACATTCCCTCCGCCAGCGGGCTGCTGCCCACGCGCGGCAGGACGGCGGTGGAAAGCCCCACCCTGCAGGCCTCCGCCGGGCTGAGTTATGATGATGGCCATATCTTCGGCATCGCGTCCGTCCATTACACGGGGCGGCAGTACGCCACCTTCATGAACGACGAACGCATGCCCGACCACACCACGGGCAACCTGGCCATAGGCTACCGCATGGATGACCATGCCTTCCTCTCGCACCCCGAATTCCGCATGAATTTCATCAACATCACCAACCAGCACTACCTGTCCGGCGTGGCGACCCCCACGCTTACGGCGGCCGAAGGCCCGCAATATTATGTGGGCGGCGGGCTGGCGGTGCTGTTCACGGCGGCCTCGGGGTTCTGAGGGGAAACCGGTACGGCCTTTATCCCGGCTCGATCTGGCGGCGCACGCCAAAACATTCCGCCGGGCCGGGAAAGCGGCGGGTGCGCACATCTTCCGCATAGCGGGCGGCGGCGTCCTCGACCACGCCGCCCACATCGGCGTAGCGACGGACAAAGCGCGGGGTGAACGCGCCAAACGCGCCCAGCATGTCATCGACCACCAGCACCTGCCCGTCACATGCGGGCGAGGCACCGATACCGATGACCGGCACGGTCATGCCTGTCGTAATGTCGCGCGCGACGGGTTCCACCGTGCCCTCCAGCACGATGGCGAAGGCGCCCGCCGCCGCGATGGCGTGGGCATCAGCCTGTACCTTGCGCGCCTGTTCCGCATCGCGCCCCTGCGTGCGGAAGCCGCCCGTGGTCTTGACCGCCTGCGGCATGAGACCGACATGACCGCAGACGGGAATGCCACGCTGCGCAAGAAAACTGACCGTCTCCGCCATTTCCGCGCCGCCTTCGAGCTTGACCGCGCCGCAGCCGGTTTCCGCCATGATGCGGGCGGCGTTGCGGAACGCCTGCGCGGGGATTCCTGATAGGAACCGAACGGCATGTCCACCACCACCAGCGCCCGGCGCGAACCGCGCACCACCGCCGCGCCATGGGCGATCATCATATCCATGCTGACGCCCAGCGTATCGGGCAGGCCATAGACCACCATGCCCAGCGAATCCCCCACCAGCAGGACATCGACATGCGGGTCGAGCATGCTGGCCATGGGCGCGGTATAGGCTGTCAGCCACACACCGGGCACGTCCCCCTTCGTGACATCACGTATGGTCCGCCGCCGGGGCTGTTCCGCGTTGCCCATGCCTCTCTCCTGCCATCATCCATCGGGTACCAATGGCATCTGGCATATTGCAGCACTTCGGTGTTTGCAAATCCCCGCCCGGACGAACCGGTGCGGCCCATGCCGCGTTACGGGCGGCGTCAGGCAGGCGGGGGCCGGACACGGTTGCGTGGACCCCGGCAACCTGTCATGGATTTAATGCGATATTAATAACCATTATCATATCGCGCGCCTATAATGACAATCTGTGGTGGGAGCGCCAACCGTTCCCGCGCCACCCCGAACCCACGCCCCGAAACCTGAACCCTGACCCGCTGTAACCCGCCACGCCCCGCGCCCATGCCGGGACAGGCAGGCGCAGGCACCCTGCCCGATAATGCAGATCCTCTGGCTACACATACTTCAAGGACCGCCCGATGCGTGAAACACGTTCCGCCCCGGCTATCTGGCACATGCAGCATTCCCGCCCCGAGAAGCTGGTAAGCTATTTCGACCCCTGGCAGCCGGTCGCCCGCCAGCTTGACCTGCTGTCCAACCGCTTCAGGGCCGTCCGGGCACTGTGCGACGTGCAGGCCGGCAGGACGGAGGCGGAAAACACCAGCCTGCTGGAACTGTGCGACGCGCTGGCGTTCCACCTGATCCGGGCATGCATGTGGTGGCAGGTCGATTTCTCGCCGCGCGCGGTAACCGGGGTTTCGGCCACCAGTTTCATGACCCATGCCCGCCGCCATACGCAACGCGTGGTGGAAGATGAAAGCCTGCTCGATGTCCTGACATGGCAGCATTACATGCACCCCACCGACGCCCGGCACATCATGGTGACCGGAACCGACCCGCTGTGCCGGGGCGCCACCACGATCGTGTACGGAATTGACGGGCGGCGGGGCTTCCGCTTCGCCATGCGGCGCGCTGGCGGGGCGCCCAGCTGGAACGACATCACCTATCCTGATTTCGTGTCCGCCTGCCTGAACGCGCGCGCGCTGCACTGCCTGATCCAGACCGAATGCACCGCCATCGGCGAATGGGATCTGGCGCGCGACGAGCATGAGCAGGCAGCGGGCTATCACACGCAGCATTTCCGCACCGTCGGGCAGGCCGGCCCGGTGGAACGCTACGCCACGGCGCTGGAGCGGCTGAGCCGCTTCCATTCCCGCTTCGGGCGCTTCGAGATGGAGAATATCGTCAATCATCTGGCCTTTGCCGTGGCGCAGGCGGCCCATGCGCGGGGGGCCAGCATTGCCGACCTGCTGCGCAACGGCACGGACCGGCCCGTCAACCCGCGAATCGCGGGGAGCCTGAAAAAGCGCGCCCAGACCCATGTGGCCACCGGCACCGACCCGCTGCGCCGCACGGAACTAGACACCCTGCTGACCGAGGTGGAAACCGGTTTTGCCCTGTCGCACCGGGGCTGAAAACGGGGGGCGGCGAAAACATATCGCACTCCCCCCACGACATCCGGGCCTGCACTACCTATATTCATGCCGGAGTAGCAGGAGACCCGATTAATGGCATTGGCCAAAAGCAGAAGACCGGCACCCCGCCGCAGGACAGTACAGGTCCGCTCGCCGCGCGTGCGCGGCGAGACGCGCCGCCTGCTGGAAATGCTGTGTATGCTGCATGGCTCGATCCATCGGGGATCGCGTGATGCCGGGGCGCTGGTCCGCTGCGTGGTGCAGGCGCAGCCCGACCTTGACCTGCCGGACAAGGTGCTGCCCGCCGCCCCCCGCCATGATGGTGAAAACCCGCCCACCGCCACGGAATGGAAACGCCTTGGCCACGCGCTGGAAGAAGCGCGCGCGCAGCATGGGGGGGAACGCGGCTATGTGGATACATGGCTTGAGGAACTGACCCAGGCCACGGGGCTGGGCCGCGTGGCGAGCGAGGTCCTGGGCCTGGCCATGTGCTACCGCCTGAACGGGCATTTTGAACAGTTGTGGGACGACCTGTGCGAAAACCGTTCGCGCGGGCCGTTCCTGTGCGAGGACATTCCGCTGCTGCACCTGCTGCTGGGGCAGGAGGAAGACGATCTCGCCACCGCCCTCGCGCCGGAGGGACAGTTGCGCATGAGCGGCCTCATGACCGTGGATGAGGACGGGGACATTACCCTGCTGCCCCGGCTCATGGCGCTGATGAACCGGCGCGCGAACGTGGTGGGCGACATCCGCTCGCTGCTGCTGGGCCAGCCGCGCGCGGCCACCCTGCCGTGGGAAGCCTTCGCCCATCTGGGCCAGCAGGCCGAAATCGCGGCCCGGCTGCTGACCGCCGCGATCCGGCAGCACAGCACGGGCATCAATATCCTGCTGTACGGCCCGCCCGGAACCGGCAAGACCGAATTCGCCGCGACGCTGGCCCGCCATATCGGCGCGATCCTGTATCCGGTGGGCGAGGCCGACAGTGCGGGTGACGAACCCTCCCGCCACGAACGGCTGGCCGACCTGCGGTGCAGCACGCGCCTGCTGCGCAATACGGATTCCATCCTCCTGTTCGATGAGGCGGAGGATCTGTTCACCTCCAGCCTGTTCGACCCGCCGCAGTCCTACAGCCGGGTGTTCTTTCACCGCATGCTCGAACAGGGCGGAACACCCGTGATCTGGACGGCGAACGACCTGAACACGCTCGGTCCCGCCATCGCGCGGCGCATGGCGCTGTGCATCGAGGTCCGCCAGCCCGGCATCGGCGTACGCACGCGGCTGTGGCAGGACATGGCGCGGGAGGAAAAGGTCGCCCTGGCCCCGGCGGACGCGGCG
>NZ_BAIO01000130.1 GCF_000613305.1 Komagataeibacter kakiaceti JCM 25156 | reverse complement strand
CCAGCGCACCAGCACCGTGCCGCCTGCCGCCCCCGCGACCCGGCTGCGCGGATTGTTCACGCTGGCGAAGGGGTAGAGCAGCGTGAAGAAGAACACGAAAGCCGGGACCAGCATGCGCTCGGCGGGGCTGGCGCAGTTCAGTTCCACCATTTCGGACACCTGGTCGAGGTGCCCGGCCTCCGCCTTGGCCACCAGTGTCGAGACATGGCGCGGGTCGTGGGTGATGTCGGCATCGGTCAGCAGCACGAATCCGCTGGAATCGGGCATGAGTTCACGCGCCCGCGCCACCCCCTGCGACACCGCCCACAGCTTGCCGCTCCATCCCGGCGGGCGGGACTTGCCCTTCATCACCGTCAGCCGCCCGCGCGGATCCGGCACGGAGCGCGCCAGCCTGCCGGTGCCATCGGTGCTGTTGTCATCAACACGATGACATGCAGCTCACCGGGGTAATCCTGAGCCAGCAGGGAGCCGACGCACCGCACGACGGAGGCCGCCTCGTCCCGCGCGGGCACCACCACGCACACTTCGGGGCATTTCTGGCCCGCAAGCTGCGCGCCGCGCACCGGGCGCAGGATGGGACCAGCCTGCCAGAACCGGCCATGGCAGAAGATCAGCCCCAGCCAGATGACAAGGGTCAGGATGGAAAGGGGAAGCACAAGCATGATGGAAACCTCAGTCCAGCATGCCGTGCTGACGGAACCAGTCTATGGCGTCCTTAACCGCCTCACGCGCGGGGCGGGGGGCGTAGCCCAGTTCCCGTATCGCCTTGTCCGATGAAAAGAACATTTTCTTGTGCGACATCGCCAGCATCTCCCGCGTTACACGGGGCGCGATGCCAAAAACGCGGGACAGCCATTCACTCGCCACCGCCACGGGCCAGATCACCGCCTGCGGCAGGCTGATGCGCGGCGGCGCGACACCGGCCAGTTCGGCCGTCATGGCGAACAGGTCGCGCAGCAGGTAGTTCTGGCCGCCCAGAATGTATTTTTCCCCGATGCGCCCGCGCTCCAGCGCCAGCGCATGGCCTTCGGCCACGTCATCCACATGCACGATGTTCACGCCGGTATCGACATAGGCCGGCATGCGGCCCGCCGCGCAGTCCAGGATCATCTGCCCGGTGGGCGTGGGCTTGATGTCGCGCGGGCGACGGGGGTGGAGGGGTTCACGATCACGGCGGGCAGGGCGCGCTCATGCACCAGGCGCAGGACTTCCTGTTCCGCGCGGTACTTGGAGCGCTTGTAGATGCCGATCACGCCATGCTCGTGCACCGGCGTTTCCTCATCCGAAATCGTGCCGTCCCCGATCAGCCCCAGCGCCGCGACGGAGGAACAGTACACGATCCGCTCCACCCCCGCCTTCTGCGCCGCGATCATGAGCGTGCGCGTGCCCTCCACGTTGGCCACCATCATCGGCACCGGGTCGGGCACCCACAGCCGGTAATCCGCCGCGACATGAAAGACGTAGCGGCAGCCCTTCACCGCCGCGTCGAAGCTGCCGGGGGTGGAGAGATCCCCCTCCACCAGTTCGGCGGGGAGATCGCGCAGATTGGTCAGGTCGCTCCCCTTGCGCACCATGAGCCGGAGCGTGTGCCCACGTTCCACCAGGTTGCGGGCAACGGCCGAGCCGACAAAACCGGTCGCGCCGGTCACAAGGTTGGGGCTGTCATGGTCTGAATGATCACTCCGTCAGGGGACAGAATTCACGATTGCGATACGGACTCGCAACCAGCGGGCGTTCCATTTATCCCGACACCTCCCGGTGGCGCCAGACCCTCCGGTAGTGTAAGTCAGGCCCAGTCGACCATCGTGGTACGATTTCACCCGGTGTTCCGACGCCCACAGACCAAGACGGATCTTTTTTGAGAAAGCTCACCATCCTGCTGGCCATCCTTGGCCTGGCCCTGCTGACCGGCTGCACCGCATGGTACGGGGCCGGGTCGGTGATCAGGCCATCGTCTCCATCGGGTTCGTCGGGTTCATGGCGACCGTCGTGGCGCAGCTTGCAGTTGACGCAATACTGGGTCTTGCGTGGCACGCGGCTTGCCGGGACATTCCGTTCGTGCAACTGCTGGTTTCGCGCATGATCCGCGATGCGGCGGCCGCATGCCTGCCCTTCTCGCAGCTCGGCGGCATGGTGGTGGGGATCCGGGCCACCTGCTCGAGCGACCTGTTCGCGCGCGGCAGGGGGCATCATGTCAGCGGGGGGGAAGCCGCCTGCGCCAACCTGGTGGACATCACCACCGAGGTGATGGGCCAGATCCTGTTCATCCTGACCGCCGTGCTGTGCCTTGTGGCCCACCAGCAGTCCAGTCCGTTCGCGCGGCCGGTCATCATCGGCCTCGTGCTGCTGAGCCTGGGCATCGGCGGTTTCATCTGGACCCAGCGCCATGGGGGCGACCTGCTCAAGCGCGTGGGCAACAGGCTGGGCAGCAACATGGCCGCGCAGTGGCAGGATGCGATGCTGAACAGCGCGGACAGCATCCAGGACCGTTTCAACGCCATCTGGTCGCGTCCCGGCCGCATCGTGCAGGGCGCGCTGCTGCATTACGTGGGCTGGCTGGGCAGCGCGGCCACGATCTGGATCGCCTATTATTTCCTGGGCGCGCATCTGAGCTTCGGCGGCGCCATCGCGATCGAGGGCGTGGCCTGCGGCATCATGTCCGTCTCGTTCCTGGTGCCCGCCGGGCTGGGGGTGCAGGAAGCGGCCTATATCACGCTCGGTTCGGCCTTCGGCATCGCGCCTTCGGTCTCGCTGGGGCTGTCGCTGCTGCGGCGCGGGCGTGAACTGGTCATCGGCATTCCCATGCTGCTGATATGGCAGGGAATGGAAATGCGGGCCCTGCGCAACAAAGATAACCCCATGACCGATGACGCGGCGGCCCCGCTGCCCGCATCGGGTTCCCTGCGCGAACAGACGGAGGCCGCGCGGGACTGACCCCGCGCGCCTTGTTCCAAACCTGAGCCAGACAGACCCCACCATGCCGGAAGTCATCCCCCCCCTGTTCGATACGCTGGTCATTATCGGGCCGGGCCTGATCGGGTCTTCCATCCTGCGCCGCGCGCGTGATGACCGGCGCATCGCCCGGCATCTGGTCGCGTGCGACATAAGCCCCGAGGTCCGCGCGCGGGTGGCCGAACTGGACATTGCCGATACGGTCGAGGCCGATCCGGTCCGGGCCGTGCGGGGGGCTGACTGCGTCATCATCTGCGTGCCGGTGGGCGCGATCGCGCTGGTGGCGGCGCAGGTGCTGCCCGCCATGAAGCCCGGCGCGATCCTGAGCGAGGTCGGGTCGGTCAAGAAAACGGTCATGGACGCCATGCAGCCGCTTCTGGCCGCGTATCCCGATATTGCCTTCCTGCCCGCGCACCCCATGGCGGGCACGGAGTTTTCAGGCCCGGACGCCGGTTTCGCCACCCTGTTCGAGGACCGGTGGTGCCTGCTGACCCCGCCGGAAAACACGCCCCCCGCCGCGATCGCCCGCATCACGACCCTGTGGGAGATGATGGGCGCGCGCGTGCGCTGCATGACGGTGGAGCATCACGACCGGGTATGCGCCATTGTCAGCCACCTGCCGCACCTGCTGGCCTTCACCATCTGCGGCACGGCGGATGATCTGGCGGATGAAACCCGTTCCGAGGTGCTGGATTTCGCGGCGTCAGGATTTCGGGATTTCACCCGCATCGCGGCTTCCGACCCGACGATGTGGCGTGACATCTTCCTCAACAACCGTGAGGCGCTGCTGGAGATGCTCGACCGCTTCATCGCGGATGCGCAGGCCATGGGCAACGCCATCCGCACGGGGGATGAGGATGTGATCGTGCGCCGGATCAAGCGTGGCCGCGCCATCCGGCGCAGCCTGATCGAGAACCGGCAGGCCTGAGAAGCTGTTTGAAAATAACTGGTTGATAAGAACCGGCAAAAGTTTCCAGGCACCGCCTTTTTTCAAAAAAGGCGGTGTTTCTGATTTACCGGATGTCCCAAGGCAGGATTTTCAAACAGGCCATGAGGCTTATTTGATGATGGCGACACGCAGCGTGTTGGTGCTGCCCGCCACGCCGAACGGCAGGCCCGCGACGATTACAACCCTGTCCCCCACCGTGCCGTAGCCATCCATCCGCGTGACGGACAGGGCCTGATCCACCACGCTTTCAATCGTATGGACCGGGGCTTCCTGCCCGACGGAGATGGCCTGTACCCCCCATGCCACCGCCAGCCGGCGGGCGATGTCATCGGTGGGTGTGAGACCGAGGATGGTGCAGGCCGGGCGTTCGCGCGCGATTCGGAGCGCGGTCCGCCCCGACAGGGTGAAGGCCGCGATCGCGGCGGCGTCCACCGTGGCGGCGATCTGCCCCGTGGCGGCGGCGATGGCCCCGGTCACGTCATGTTCGGGTGCGGGGCCGGAGCTTTCCATGTGGCGGTGCCAGCCTTCATCCCCCTCCACCCGGCGTACGATCCGGTCCATCATGGCCACCGCCTCCCGCGGGTAGGAACCCACCGCCGTCTCGGCCGAGAGCATCACGGCGTCCGCGCCGTCGAACACCGCCGTCGCCACGTCCGACGCCTCCGCGCGGGTGGGGGTGGGGGCATGGATCATGCTTTCCAGCATCTGGGTCGCCACGACAACGGGCCGCCCCATCTGCCGGGCCACGCGGATGATGCGCTTCTGGGCCAGCGGGACGTGTTCGGGCGGCAGTTCCACCCCCAGATCGCCGCGTGCACCATGACCGCGTCCGACAGGGCGACAATCTCTTCCAGATTGTCCATGGCCTGCGGTTTTTCCAGCTTGGTCATGATCCATGCCCGGCCATCGGCCAGCGCGCGGGCCTCACGCACGTCATCGGGGCGCTGGACGAAGGACAGGCCGACGTACTCGATGCCCAGTTCCAGCGCGAAGGCCATGTCCGCCCGGTCCTTGTCCGTCAGGGCCGGGATGGGCAGGACCACATCGGGCACATTCACGCCCTTGTGGTCGGACAGCGCGCCGCCCAGCGTGACCTCGGTCAGCAGGAAATCGTCGCCGCGCTCACAGACCTGCAGCGCCAGACGCCCGTCATCAAGCAGTAGGGAACTTCCCTTGCCCGCGGCGGCCAGAATTTCGGGGTGCGGCAGGCATACCCGCGTCTCGTTGCCCGGAGTCGGGTCGAGATCGAGGCGGAAGCGGGCGCCCGCTGTCAGTTGCACGCGGCCGTTGACGAAATGGCCGACCCGCAGCTTGGGGCCCTGCACATCGGCCAGTATGCCGATGGGGCGGCCCAGTTCGGCCTCCACATCACGGATCACGCCATGGCGGGCGGCGTGGTCCTCATGCGTGCCGTGGGAGAAGTTGAGCCGGAATACATCCACCCCCGCCACCGCCAGCGCGCGTATGCCCGCATGGTCTGATGTGGCCGGCCCCAGTGTTGATACGATCTTGGTCCGGCGTAGGGCGCGATAAGGTGTTTCCGGCATCATTTTCTCCTGCCTGTCCATCACATCGTCATCAGGAGGGCGAGACGACCTCCTGCGGTAACAGCCCCCATACCGCGCTGCGTTCCAGCCAGCCACCATACTGCTTGACCGAGACCTTGCACCACAGGCTGCCCGCCTGACACTGGCGCAGGGTGCCAACCACGCCCGGGCGCAGCACGGCCACGATGGCG
>NZ_BAIO01000131.1 GCF_000613305.1 Komagataeibacter kakiaceti JCM 25156 | reverse complement strand
GCACGATGCAGGCATCGGGCGGCACGCCCTGCGCCCGCGCCGCGGCCAGATAGACCGCCGGGTCAGGCTTGGGGCAGCCCATGTCCCGCGCGGAATGGATGCAGGAAGGAACGATCAGCGCATCCAGACCGGTGCGGGTGAACTTCGCCTCCATTTCCAATGAGGAGGAATTGGACCCGATACGGTAGGGCAGGCCCAGTTCCGCCACGCCACGCAGCATGGCGGGCGCGCCGTCAATGGTTTCGGCTTCATTACGCATGAGCGTGACCAGATTGCGCTGCATCCGCGCGGGCCAGTCCGCAGGCAGGCTGATCCCCTCCGCCTGTTCGATCTCATGTTTCAGCGCCGTCAGCGCGTGCCCGGCGAAGCGGCGGACCGCTTCGTCATCACTGATCTCGCGGCCATATTCGCGCATCGAGCGGGCGATCATCCGGCATGACGGTCCCTCGCTGTCGATCAGGACACCATCACAGTCAAAGATAACGAGCTGGAGCGTCCCGTCGGGACGCAGGGCGGCAGGTAACATGGCTCACACCGTCCGGATGGTCTTGATGAGATCACCCACATGCTCGGGCGGCGTGGTGGGAATGACGCCATGGCCCAGATTGAACACATGCGGCCGCCCCTTCATGGCGTCACGGATGGCGCGGGCTTCCTGGCGCATCCCCTCCCCCCCGGCCAGAACGCGGATGGGATCGAGATTGCCCTGAAGCACCAGCGTCGCGGGCAGTTTTTCCGCCAGCGCCTTCATATCCGCCCCGGTATCGAGCGCCAGCGCGTTCACGCCCGTCCTGTTGCCGTATTCGATCGCCATGATCCCGCCCAGACGCGGGAAACCGATGACCGGCACGCCCGGATGGCGGCTCTTGATGATTTCGGTAATCCGGCGCGCCGGTTCGATCACATGCTGGCGAAACTGAGAGGGCGGCAGCAGGCCCGACCAGCTATCGAACAGCATCACCGCTTCCGCCCCGGCCGCGATCTGGGCGCACAGCATTTCCGCCGTGGATGTGGTCAGCAGGTCGATCAGGCGGTTGAAGAATTCAGGGTCCGTGTAGGCAAGCCTGCGGGTTTCCTCGAACTCACGCGAACCGTGGCCCTCGACCATGTAGCACGCCACGGTAAACGGCGCGCCCGCGAAGCCGATCAGCGTGACCTGTCCGGGCCGGGCCGGGCCGATCGGCTCAGGGCCATCCACAATAGCGCGCAGCCGTTGCAGCGTTTCCATGACCGGTTGGGTGGCCTGCGCCACACGGGCGGGGTCAAGCCGCGCCAGATCCGCCATCGAGCGCACCGGTTCCAGCACCGGCCCCCGGCCCGCCACGAATTCCAGCGACTGGCCCATAGCCCATGGCAGGATCAGAATATCGGAAAACAGGATCGCGCCATCCATGCCGAAACGCCGGATGGGCTGAAGCGTGATGTCCACCGCCATGTCCGGTGTCATGCAGCGGGTCAGGAAATCCGCTTTTTCACGCAGGGCCCGGAATTCCGGCAGGAACCGCCCCGCCTGCCGCATCAGCCATACCGGAGGGGGCCATGTCGCCTCTCCCAACAGGGTGGCGAGCAGGGGTTTGCGTGTTTCAGTCATCGATCCGTCGTTCAGTTTCGTTGTGGCCGGACTATCTCGTACTTTCCGCCCGACGGATAGCGGGCAGGCACGACACGCGCGCGCCCTTCAAAACAATAAAAGAAAAGAGAAAGAAAATTTTTGATGTGCTTTAAGTGCTGTGGATGACGGGGTACCCGCACTTCCGAAAATGTACCCCACTTTTCCCACAGGGTGTACAGTTTCCGACTCCAAGGATTCCCGTGCCTGTGGAGGGTTATCCAGATTGTACCGACATAAGCCTGTGTACAACCCACCGTGAATGGAGGTGTATCCGCTGTCCCCGGTACTCGGTACGGCCGCGAATTGTTTGGAGTACTGTCCCCATGTACCCCAGTACTCCTGCGGGCCGAATTTCATGTTTCACTTCCGCAGTACGGAGAAGGCGATGCCGGACGACTCGAATTTAGTACTAAAGGACGCACCGTTACAGGCGGAGTCGCCGCCGATAGTACTTGCAAGCCGCTCCGTGGCGCGCCGCAGCCTGCTGGAATCGGCGGGGGTGCGGGTGACATGCCGGGCCACGGATGTGGATGAACACGCCATCCGCCACCATGCCCGGACCCATGGGCTGGACGCGGACCAGACCGCGCTCGAACTTGCCCGGGCCAAGGCGCGTGCGGTCGGGGGGAACGGGGGCGCGGTCGTGATCGGGGCGGACCAGATGCTGTCCTGCCAGGGACAGTGGTTCGACAAGCCCGCAACCGTGGCGCAGGCGCGCGCTCATCTGCGCGCGCTGCGGGGACAGGCCCACATGCTGCATACGGCGGTGGTGCTTGTGCATGAGGGATGCGAGATATGGCGGCATGTCGCGCGCCCGGTGCTGCACATGCGCGCGTTCAGCGATTCCTTTCTGGACAGCTATCTGGCGGCGGAGAGGGATGAAATCCTGTCCTGCGTGGGCTGCTACCGGCTGGAGGGGCCGGGTATCCAGCTTTTTTCACGTATCGAGGGCGATTACGCCGCGATTCTGGGCCTGCCGCTCCTTGCGCTGCTGGGCGCGCTGCGGGCGCGGCATATCATCTTGCAATAAATCGGTTTGCCGGGGGTTGCATTGATCCGGAGTTATGGTTATACCCCGCGAACCGAACCACGGTGGGCCATCCGAGAATGGTCAGCCGGTTGGAACAGTGGGGCCATAGCTCAGTTGGGAGAGCGCCTGAATGGCATTCAGGAGGTCAGGGGTTCGACTCCCCTTGGCTCCACCAGATTCCTCATCTGGTACCCCCACAAAATGCACGGAAGTTTTTGGTGAAGCTTTTTTTAAAAGGCTTCAGGGAACGCCGCTTTTTTGAAAAAAGACGGCACCTGAAAACTTTTGTCCTGTTTTATCAAGCTGTTGTTTCAATCCGCCTCTTAATCAGTTGGTAACGTTCATCGCGTTAAACTGTTTTCAGGATGATGAAACGAACAGGACGCACCACCATGGGGATGAAAGCCGCAGGAACCGCGCGGCCCGTCCTTTTGCCCCACGGCCATGGAAAAGGACAGTGACCGTGAAAGTGGAGGTTCTGTCACTCGAAGGGGTGCTGCTGCTGATACCCCCCCGGTTTGACGACAGTCGCGGTTTTTCAGTGAAACATATAACGCCACCACATGGGCCGGGATCGGGATCACCGCGCCCTTTGTGCAGGACAATCACAGCCTTTCCCGCCATAGCGGCGTTGTGCGTGGCCTGCACTGTCAGGTTGCGCCCTGCCCGCAGGGCAAGCTGGTGCGGTGCAGCCGGGGGGCGATATGGGATGTGGCGGTTGACGTGCGCACCGGCTCCCCCACTTTTGGCCAATGGGCCGCGGCGACGCTGAGCGCCGAAAATGGCAGCCAGTTATGGATACCTCCTGGCTTTCTGCACGGTTTCTGCACCTTACGTGAAAATACGGAGGTGCAGTACAAATGCACCGGCCCATGGGACCGCGCCTGTGAACGGGTCGTGCGCTGGAATGATGAAACGCTGGGTATCGAATGGCCGATCAGCGACACTCAGGCCATCCTTTCCCCGCGCGATGAACAGGCCCCGGCCTTTTCCAGCGTGATCGACTGGTTCCAGTGGCCATGACGTCGCGCCCCCCTTTCCCCGCGAAATTCCGCATTCTGGTCACCGGCGGCTCCGGCCAGCTTGCCACCGCCCTGCGCTGGCGCGGCGGGGCGGCGGTCAGGGTAGTGGGGCGGCCGGAATTCGATTTCGACCGGCCCGATACCCTTGTGCGGATCATGCACGACATCCGGCCCGATCTGGTCATCAACGCCGCCGCATGGACCGCCGTGGACGCGGCGGAAGACCAGCCCGACCTGGCCCGGCAGGCCAATGTGGAAGGCCCGGCCCTGCTGGCATGGCTATGCGCGGGGCAGGCCGTGCCGGTGCTGCATGTCTCGACGGATTATGTATTCAGCGGCCTGAAGGGCCAGCCCTATACCGAGGCGGATCCGGTCAGTCCGCGCAGCGTCTATGGCCGCACCAAGGCGGAGGGGGAAAAGGCGGTGCTGGGCGCCTGCGCGCAGGCCATGATACTGCGCACGGCATGGGTATATGGCCCGACGGGGCGGAATTTCATCCGCACCATGCTCACCGCCGCCCGCCGCCATTCGCGCCTCCGGGTCGTGGCCGATCAGTCCGGCAACCCGACCAGCGCGGGGGATCTGGCCGATGCGCTGCTGGGCATCGCCGCACGGATACTGCATGCGGGCTGGCAGCCGCATTATCGTGGTGTGTTCCATGCCGCGGGCAGCGGAAGCTGCACATGGCATGAACTGGCCTGCGTGGCGCTGAAACATGCGGGCCTTACGCCCCCCGTCATGCCGATCACCACCGCCGACTGGCCCACGCACGCCACGCGGCCCATGGATGCCCGGCTGGACTGTTCGCGCCTGCGGCAGGTCTTCGCGCTTGAACTGCCCCACTGGCGCGACAGTATAGGCCCGGTGGTGGCGGCCATGCTGCGCCATGACAGGCAGGCCGTATCAGGTTGAGTGGTCGAGTTCGTCCAGTTCGATCATCCCGGCCTCGCCACTTTGTGGTGGGGGAATGACCGGCATGGCCTGCTCGGTCGCCCTGTCGCCGGGGTGGAGCCGCCGGACCACGCTGAAGGCGGTCATGACCGCGCAGGATCCAAACAGCACGCTGCCCAGAACCTGCCCCACCTGCACGCCCGCCGGCCCGAAACGCATGCCCATCCACACAAACGGAATGGTGCCCAGCGTCGCCCGCCCCCAGTTGAACAGGGTGGAATAAAGGGGAAAGCCAAGATTGTTGAACGCCGAATTGGCCACGAACAGCATGCCGATAAAGACGTAACCCGCGATCGTCCAGTTACAGAACAGGTGGATCAGCATCGCCGCCGTGCCCTGGGCCGAGAAAACCCGCACCACAATATCCTGCGTCAGGAACAGGATCCCCCACGTTACCGCGACACAGGCGGCAACCAGCCATAGCGAGGCCACCAGTGTCTGCCGCACCCGGTCCAGCTTTCCTGCCCCCAGATTCTGCGACATGATCGGCCCCACCGATCCCGTCAGGGCAAAGACGAAGGCGAAGGCCACCGGCACGATCCGGTCGATGGTGGCCTGTCCCGCAACCGCCGCCAGCCCGAAACCGGCCATGGCATGGGTGACGAACACCCCGCCACGGGCGTTGCCAGATTGGTCAGGATGGCGGGCATGGCCACCTGCCCCACCAGCCGCGTGTCAGACAGCACATGGGTCCGCACGGGCCAGCCGAACAGGCCGTGCCGCAGCACGCAGCGAAAACCGATCAGCGCCACGATCAGGCGTGAAAGGATGGTGCTGATCGCGGCTCCCTTCAGCCCCAGCCCCATGACCAGAATCAGGAGCGGTCGATCATGGCCGAGATCACCGCCCCCATCAGCGTGACGTTCATGGAGATCCGCGCCGCCCCGATGGCGCGCAGCAGGCCCGAACACCCCATGCCGACCGCGATCAGCGGCAGGCCGGGCGAGACGATTTCCAGAAAGGTGGTCGCCTGCCGCGCGGCCTCCCCCTTCGCCCCCAGCAGGCCA
>NZ_BAIO01000132.1 GCF_000613305.1 Komagataeibacter kakiaceti JCM 25156 | reverse complement strand
CTGCGATAGAAAGCAACCGCATGGCCGTGGCCGCCGACGCCACGGCCCTGCATGGCATGCAGCGTCAGGTGCTTGTGGGCACGACCTCCACGCTGGCGGTGCTGCAGCAGCAGGAAACATTGCTTCAGGCCCAGATCGCGCTGGTGCGCAGCGTGGGCAATCTTGTCCTGTCCACCTATCAGTCACGGCGGCCATAGGCAGGCTGACGGCGCGTGACCTGAACCTTGATGTCCCCCTGTATGATGAACGCGCCTATTATCGCGCCGTTCATGACCGGCTGTGGGGAATCAGCGATTACGCCACCAGCCAGCCGGGGCGGTGAGGGGGGCGGTCCATGCGGCAGGACGCGGCATGGACCCGCGCGGGGTGTGGTGCCCCTGCAGGCATGGTAATGGCGCGGGCCGCATAAAGATTGCGCGGGCGGCGTTCCCTTCACGCCGGTTTGGGGTATATCTGCCCATGGCCGGGCGCGGTGTCCTGCCTTGCGTCTGATTATGGTGGATCTGGTTTTTCGTGATGCTTGACAAGTCGTTCTCCCCCAACGGGACAGAAACCTCTCTCTACGCCCTGTGGGAAGCTAGCGGCGCCTTCAGCGCCCAGCCGACGGGTTCGGCGTCGCCCTACACCATCATGATCCCGCCGCCCAATGTCACCGGCACGCTGCATATCGGCCACGCCCTGACCATGACGTTGCAGGATACGCTCATCCGCTGGCGGCGCATGCAGGGGCGCGACACGCTCTGGCAGCCGGGCACCGACCATGCCGGGATCGCGACGCAGCTCGTGGTCGAACGGATGCTGCAGAAGGAAGGCACGTCACGCCAGGAAATGGGCCGTGACGCCTTTGTCGAACGGGTGTGGGAGTGGAAGGCCCAGTCCGGTGGCGGCATCACCACGCAGTTGCGCCGCCTTGGCGGCTCGCTCGACTGGCCGCGTGAGCGCTTCACCATGGATGAGGCCTGTCCAGCGCGGTCAAGGAAGTGTTTGTCACCCTGTACCGCGAGGGCCTGATCTATCGTGACCGGCGGCTGGTCAACTGGGATCCCGCCTTCCGCTCCGCCATTTCCGATCTTGAGGTCGATAACCGCGAAACACGGGGCAACCTGTGGTACATCCGCTACCCCGTGGAAGGCCAGCCGGGCCGCACCATCACGGTCGCCACCACGCGGCCCGAGACGATGCTGGGTGACATGGCCGTGGCCGTTCACCCCGATGATGAACGCTTTGCCGATCTGGTGGGCCGCAACGTCATCCTGCCGCTGACGGGCCGCCGCATTCCCGTCGTGGCCGATGAACATTCCGATCCCACCAAGGGCAGCGGCGCGGTCAAGATCACGCCCGCCCATGATTTCAACGATTTCGAGGTAGGCCGCCGCCACAAGCTGGATATGCCCAGCGTGCTGGATGAGGAAGCCCGCATAACGCTGGGCGAGATCGAAGACGAACTGCGCGCCGAGGAAGGTCTGGCCGACCCCGCCTTTGTCCGCGCCCTTGCCGGGATGCCGCGTGATGAGGCGCGCAAGGTGATGGTGGCCGAACTGGAACGGCTTGAATGGCTGGAAAAGATCGAGCCCCATACCAATCAGGTTCCCTATGCCGAACGCAGTGGCGCGGTGGTCGAGCCACGGCTGACCACGCAGTGGTACTGTGACGCCAGGACACTGGCCGGCCCCGCCGTTGAGGCGGTGGAAAGTGGCCGGATCGAGTTCGTGCCCCGGCAGTGGAGAATACCTTTTACGCCTGGATGCGCGACATCCAGCCCTGGTGCATCAGCCGCCAGCTCTGGTGGGGGCACCGTATTCCCGCATGGTACGGCCCCGACGGGCATGTTTTCGTGGATGGTGACGAGGCCGGGGCCATGGCGCAGGCCCGCGCCCATTACGGGCAGGATACGGAACTGACCCGGGACGAGGACGTGCTGGATACATGGTTCTCCTCCGCGCTGTGGCCGTTCTCCACGCTGGGCTGGCCGGAACAGACACCGGAACTGGCCCGCTATTACCCGACCGATGTGCTGGTGACCGGGTTTGACATCATCTTCTTCTGGGTCGCGCGGATGATGATGATGGGCCTGCACTTCATGAAGGACGTGCCGTTCCGCAAGGTGTTCATCCACGGCTGGTGCGTGACGAACGCGGGCAGAAAATGTCCAAGTCCAAGGGCAACGGCATCGATCCGCTGGAACTGATCGACACCTATGGTGCGGACGCCATGCGCTTTTGCATCTGCGCGCTGACCGGCCTTGGCCGCGATGTGAAGCTGGGCCGCAAGCGGGTGGAGGAGTACCGCTCCTTCATGACCAAGATATGGAACGCCGCGCGTTTTTGCGAAATGAACGGTGTGGCCCCGGTGGCGGGTTTTAGCCCCGAGACTGTCACCTCCCCGCTGGGCCGGTGGATTCTGGCCGAACTGGCGCAGGCGACGGAGGAGGCGACCCGCGCGCTTGAAACCTTCCGCTTCGATGAATACGCCGCCGTATGCTACCGCTTTGTCTGGAACTGCTTCTGTGACTGGTTCCTTGAACTGGCCAAGCCGGTGCTGGGGGCGGGGGACACGGCGGAAGCGGTCGAGACGCGCGCCGTGGCCGCCCATGTGCTGGGCACGATCCTGCGCCTGTTGCAGCCGGTCACGCCGTTCATGACCGACCGGCTGTGGCAGCATTTCGGCTTCGGGGCCGAAGGTTCGCTCATGACCGCGCCATGGCCGCAGCCCGTGCCGCCCGATGGGGCGCAGCCCGCGCGGGACGAGATGGAATGGCTGATCCGCTTCATCACCGCCATCCGCACCGTACGTTCGGAAATGAACGTGCCGCCTTCCCGTCTTGCGCCCGTGCTGCTGCGCGATGCCACCCCCGTTACGGTGGCGCGCGCCGCCAAATGGGCGGAAGCGATCAGCCGCATGGCCCGCGTATCGGAAGTCCTGCCGCTGGAAGGGGAAATGCCCCAGGGCGCGGCCCAGCTTGTGGTGGATGAGGCGACCCTGGTCATCCCGCTTGCCGGTATTATCGACCTGGCGCAGGAACGCCAGCGGCTGGAAAAGGAATGCGCCAAGGTGGATGGCGAGATCGTGAAGGTCGAGCGCAAGCTGGGCAATGCCGATTTCGTGGCCCGCGCCAAGCCGGAGGTCGTGGCTGAAAACCGTGAGCGCCTTGAGACGTTTCAGGCGGAACGCCAGCGCCTTCAGGCCGCGCTGGCGCGTATTGCCTGAGCAGGGTGTCCGAAGATAGGAAACAGGAAGCGTTTCCGGGCGTCGCCTTTTTTCCGGAAGGCGGCGCTTCCTGAAGCTTTCCTGTGATCCACAGGCTTTCAGGTAGCCCCCGGAACACGATGGTGCTGAACGATAGGAAAAGGCAGGGCATGACCGGTCACGCATTGGAGACACTGGTGCTGGGGGGTGGCTGCTTCTGGTGCATGGAAGCGCCGTTGGCCGAACTGCGCGGCGTGTCCGCCATCATGCCGGGCTACGCGGGTGGTGACGGCCCCGATCCCACCTATGAACAGGTCTGCACCGGGCGGACCGGCCATGCCGAGGTGGTGCGCGTCACGTTCGATCCGGATGTGATTTCCTGCGCCGATCTGCTGCGCATCTTTTTTGTCATGCATGACCCGACCACACGCAACCGGCAGGGCAATGACGTGGGCACGCAGTACCGCTCCGTCATTTACTGGCAGGATGCGGCACAGGAAAAGACGGCGTACGCCATACGCGACGAGATGGAGAGATCTGGTGTCTGGCCCGCGCCCATCGTGACCGAAATTGCCCCGCTGGCCCATTTCTGGCCGGCGGAGGACTATCACCGCGATTATTTCGCCCGCAACCCCGGCAACCCCTATTGCGGTGCTGTCATCGCCCCCAAGGTCGCGAAGCTGCGCCGCCTGTTTCGTGACCGGCTGGCCGCCCCGGCTACCTGAGTGACTGCCTCAAAAACCTGCTTTTGAGACAGCCAGCAAAGCGTAGGGAAGTTTTTGGTGAAGCTTTTTTCAGAAAGCTTCAGGGAGCGTCGCCCGGAAACCTTTACTGTTTTTCATCAGGCAGTTTATCCGGCTTCATCGTCCAGGAAAAGCTGGTCGGCTTCCTCGTCAAAGTCGAACAGTTCCGCGTAACGCGCCCAGCCGATCAGTGTCTGAAGGGTCTGGCGGGCGTAATCGGGAGACATGCTGTCCTCAAGCTGGTCGCGGAACCGCTCGGCGCTGGCGCGGTGGTTGGGGCGTTCATCCAGCACGGCGCGGATGGTCCGCACCATGGGGATGTTGTGCAGCATGTTGTGCCACAGGATATGCTTGCGGATGTCGTGTTCGCTCTGGACAAAGCGCATGCCTTCGGGCGTGAGCAGGATGTCGCCATCCTCCAGCTCGGCAAACCCCAGCAGTTGCAGCGATTCGCCCAGCGGGAACAGGTCATCAAGCTCAAGCTGCAACCGGCTGGCCAGCAGGGGCAGGTCGGCGCGGCCATGCAGCGGGTCCGCCGCCAGCGTTTCCATCATGCCGACCAGCGTATTGATGGGCAGCGGTGGCAGGGCCACCGCATCGGCCGTGATTTCGGTGCGCTGGAGGTCCGGGTCGGTCATGTCCGCTTCCGACACGACCGGCGCGCGGCGGGTCATGAGCGCGTAGATCCGGTCCACAAACTGGCGGAAGGCCATGTCCTCGCGGTTGCGGGGGTGTTCGAAGGGCACCTGAAGTTCATGCGCCACCCGGCCGGGGTTGGAGGAGAAGATCAGGATGCGGTCACACATCAGCACCGCTTCCTCGATATTGTGCGTGACCAGCAGGATGGACTGGATGGGCAGCTTCTTTTCCGCCCACAGTTCCACAAGGTCGGTGCGCAGGTTTTCCGCCGTCAGCACATCCAGCGCGGAAAATGGCTCATCCATCAACAATAGGTCGGGCCGCACCACCAGCGCGCGCGCCAGCCCCACGCGCTGGCGCATGCCCCCGGACAGTTCCTTGGGGTAGGCGTTTTCATATCCCCCCAGCCCGATCAGGTCGATGGCGTCTTCCGCCAGTTTCTGCCGTTCGGCGGGGGCAATGCCCTGGGCTTCAAGCCCCAGTTCCACATTCTTCTGCACCGTCAGCCACGGGAACAGCGCAAAGGACTGGAACACCATGGAAATACCGTCCGCCGGGCCGGTCAGTTTCCTGCCTTTCCAGATCACCTCACCCGCCGTGGGGGGCAGCAGCCCGGCAATGATGCGCAGCAGGGTGGACTTGCCCGACCCCGAACGCCCCAGCAGCCCCACGATCTCGCCGCTGCGTATGCTCAGGTTCACACCATCGAGCACCACGAGATCGGTCGCGCTTTCCTTGTGATAGGCCTGGCGGCAGTTGACGATCCGGACAAGCTCGGCGCCGGTATGGTGTGCGGGGGGGGCTGTGGGCTGCTGCGTCATGCGCTTTCAGTCAAAAGTGTAATGCCGGGCGGCATAGTTGGATAACGGACGCCACAGGGCACGATTGAGCAGCAGCACGAAGGCCGCCATCACCACCATGCCCAGCCCGACCTGGTCGGTCGCGCCCGCCACGGTGGCATGGGCGATATAGGCGCCCAGACCCCGCGCGCTGAGCGTGGTGTCGCCCCAGC
>NZ_BAIO01000133.1 GCF_000613305.1 Komagataeibacter kakiaceti JCM 25156 | reverse complement strand
CGATCATCTCTCGCCCACGCAGCCCTTCTCCGAGCTGACTTTCCGCCCCAAGAACAACCTGACCGACGCCGATATGTGGGGCGGCACGATGTACGATCAACTGATCTGCCGCATCATGTTCCACCGCCTGCGCTATGATGGCCCGTTCACGCCGCCTTCCCTTCAGGGCACGCTCGTGTTCCCCGGCAATCTGGGCATGTTTGAATGGGGCGGCCTGGCCGTTGACCCCGAGCGCCAGATCGCGATCGCCAACCCCATCGCCATTCCGTTCGTATCAACGCTGATCCCGCGCGGCCCGAACAATCCGGCCACACCGGACAAGTCCCTGCCCTCGGGCAGCGAGAGCGGGGTGCAGCCGCAGTTTGGCGTGCCTTACGGGGTGGACCTGCATCCGTTCCTCTCGCCCCTCGGCCTGCCGTGCAAGCAGCCCGCGTGGGGTTACATGTCGGGCATCGACCTGCGCACCAACACGATCGTGTGGAAGCACCGCAACGGCACGATCCGTGACAGCGCGCCGCTGCCCCTGCCGATCAAGATGGGCGTGCCCAGCCTTGGCGGCCCGCTTACCACGGCCGGTGGCGTGGCGTTCCTGACCTCGACGCTGGATTATTACATCCGCGCCTATGACGTTACGACCGGGCGTGAACTGTGGCAGGACCGCCTGCCCGCCGGTGGTCAGTCCACCCCCATGACCTATGCGGTGGATGGCCGGCAGTTCATCGTGACCGCCGACGGTGGCCATGGGTCGTTCGGCACCAGGATGGGTGACTACATCGTTGCCTATACCCTGGCCGACCAGAACTGAATCACCCTGCCGGGGAAGGAAAAAATCCTTCCCCGGATTGACAATCCCGTTAATGTCTATATTCACACAAATATAGACGCTGCCGTAAACCGGTGTTTACAGTGCAGTTATTCAAGTTTTGCAGCCCAAAGCTGGCATTCAGTGCAAAACCGAATAAGTCTTATCATGGCTTTCATCTTACGTGCGCCCGAACGGCTTGATTAGGAAACAGGAATACTGAGTTTCCGCCGTGGCGCCGATGTTCCCGACATCCGGCTCGCCCGGTGTTTCGCAGGCGGTGCAACGATGCGCCGCCCGCCGTGTTTCCTGCCCATACAGGACCGGAATCGGACGGATGATACGGGGTGATATGATGACTTTCACAACCGCGAGAACATCGTGATTAAACGCATTGCAGCAGCGATTGCGGGGATCGGTGTCGCCGGTGGCGTCGGGTTCCTGGCCCTTGCGTGGTATCCGGCCATTGCGCCGGTCGCGCCGCCACCGCCTTCCACCTTCACGCCTGCCCAGATCGAGCACGGGCGCGTGCTGGCCGCTGGCGGCTACTGCGCTGAATGTCACACCCGCACGGATGGCACGCGCGGGGTCGAACTGGCTGGTGACTACAAGATGGACACGCCTTTTGGCGCCATCTTCTCCTCCAACATCACGCCGGATCCGGAAACGGGCATCGGGCGCTGGTCACAGGCCGCCTTCATGCGCGCCATGCGCAAGGGCGTGTCGCGTGATGGCGCGCACCTGTTCCCCGCCTTCCCGTTCGATCACTTCACGCACATGACGGATCAGGACATCAATGATGTCTATGCCTTCCTCATGACGCGCGCGCCCGTTCATTCGGTCAAGCGTGAGAACACGGTGGGTTTCCCGTTCAACATCCGCATGGCGCAGGCGGGCTGGAAGCTCCTGTTCCTCAAGGAAGGGCTGCTGAAGAACGACCCCGCGCATGACGCCGAGTGGAACCGGGGCGCCTATCTGGCCGAAGGGCTGAGCCATTGCGCCGCCTGCCACACCCCCCGCAACCCCATGGGCGCGGAAAAGGGCAGCGCCGCGTATGATGGCTCGACCGTTGATAACTGGATCGCCCCCGCTCAACGCGCATAACCCCACCCCCGTTGTCTGGACCGAGGACGAGTTCTTCAAATACCTGCGCTTCGGTTCCGCCCCGCTGCATGGCAGCGCGGCCGGTCCGATGTCGCCCGTGGTGCATGGCGGCCTGAGCGAACTGCCGGAATCCGATGTGCATGCCATCGCGCATTATCTGGCCGATATCGACCACGCATCCAGCCGCGTCGGGCAGGATCCCAAGGCCATCGCCTGGGCCATGAACGCGTCCATGAGGGATCTGGTCGGGCCGCAGACCAACCCGAACGCGCGGCTTTATGCCGGGGCCTGCGCCGCCTGCCACGCCAATTCCGGCCCGCAGCCGGTTGAAGGCCGCCCCGAACTGGCCCTGAACAACGCGCTGTGGCTGGATGAGCCGACCAACCTGTTCCAGGTCATCCTGCGCGGTATCGGCACGACAGAAGGTATTTCCACAGTTTCCATGCCCAGTTTCTACCATTCCCTGTCCGATGCGGATCTGGCCCGTCTCGCGGCCTATCTGCGCGCCACGCGCACGACCCTGCCGCCATGGACCGATCTGGAAAAGAAGGCGGCCGAGGTGCGCAGGACCCTGCCCGCCTCCCCCGTCGCGTCGTCCCATTGAGCTGAAAGACGGAGCTAGAACATGACGACCTTTCGCCTCAATGGACGCGACGTAACCGTTGACGTACCGGCGGATACCCCCCTGCTATGGGTCATCCGTGATGAAGTTGGCCTGACCGGAACGAAGTTCGGCTGCGGCATCGGCATGTGCGGCGCCTGCACCGTGCATATCGGTGGCCGGGCCACACGCTCATGCGTGACCCCCATCAGCGCCGCCGAGGGCGCGGACATCACCACCATCGAGGGGATCGACCCGGAGGGGAACCACCCGGTCCAGCAGGCCTGGCGCGAGATTCAGGTTCCGCAATGCGGTTACTGCCAGTCCGGCCAGATCATGCAGGCCATCAGCCTGCTGAAGGATTACCCCGCGCCCACGGATGAGGAAATCGACGCGTCATGGCGGGCAGCCTGTGCCGGTGCATGACCTATGTCCGTATTCGGGAGGCTATCAAGAAGGCCGCTGCCAACGCACGCGGAGATACATCAAATGGGTAGATTGAACCGCTTCCGACTGGGTAAGGACGGACGCCGCGAGCAGGCTTCCCTGTCCCGTCGCGGCTTCCTTGTCACCTCGCTCGGCGCGGGGGTCATGTTCGGCTTCGCGCGTCCGGCCGCCGCCAACCAGATTTTCCCCCTCGATCAGGCGCTGCCCGGCGATGGCGCGTTCGAGCCGACCATCTGGTGCGCCATCGCCCCGGATGGGGAGATCACGGTCAACATCATCCGCGCGGAAATGGGCCAGCATATCGGCACCGCCCTCGCCCGGATCATTGCCGACGAGATGGAAGCCGACTGGAGCAAGGTCCGTATCAACTATGTCGATACCGACCCCAAATGGGGCCTGATGGTCACCGGCGGAAGCTGGTCGGTGTGGATGACATGGGACATCTTCCGTCAGGCTGGCGCGGCCACGCGCACGGCGCTGGTGGAGGAAGCGGCCCGCCTGCTGGGCACCACGGCGGATAAATGCACGGTTGCCAACAGCATCGTCAGCGCGGGTGACAGGCAGATCAGCTTTGGCGACATCGTGGCCAAGGGGCATCCGTCCCATACCTTCACGCCCGAGGAAATGGCCAGGCTGCCGCTCAAGCCCGCCAGTGAGCGCAGGCTGATCGGCAATGCCGAAATCAAGGCGCTGGACATTCCGGCCAAGACCAATGGCACCGCCATTTACGGGATCGACGCCAAGGAGGAGGGCATGCTGTATGCCCGCCCCAAGATGCCGCCCACCCGGTACGGATCGAAGGTCCGTTCGGTTGACGATACGCAGGCCCGCAAGGTCAAGGGCTATGTGCGCTACCTGCTGATCGAGGATCCGTCCGAAACCGTGCAGGGCTGGGTCGTGGTGCTGGCCAGCAGCTACAGCGCGGCCATCCGCGCGGCGGATGCGCTGAAGGTGGACTGGCACGCGGGCGAGACCGCGCATACGTCCGAGCGCGACATTCAGGATCGCGGCCGTGCGCTGATCAACAACAGGGATGGTGGCGTCTACATCTTCAATGATGATGGCGTGGATCAGGCGTTTTCCGGCGCGCATACCGTCATGGACCAGGAATATACCTGCGCGTCCGTGCTGCACTACCAGCTGGAGCCGACCAACGCCCTCGCCTTCCAGAAGGATGGCGTTTACGAGATCCATGCCGGCAACCAGTGGCAGAGCCTGATCCTGCCCACGCTGGCCAAGGCGCTCGATGTGCCGGAATCCAAGATCGTCCTGCGCAGCTACCTGCTGGGTGGCGGGTTTGGCCGCCGTCTTAACGGGGATTACATGATCCCCGCCGCCCTTGCCTCCAAGGCACTGGGGGGCAGGCCGGTCAAGCTGATCCTGACCCGCTCGGATGACATGCAGTTCGATTCCTTCCGCTCGCCTTCGGTCCAGCGTGTCCGCATGGCGTTCGATGGCGGCGACAACATCACCGCCATGGACTATCAGGCGGCGGCGGGCTGGCCGACGGGTGTCATGGCGGCGGCCTTCATGGAAAAGGGCGTGGATGACAAGCCCTATGACCAGTTCGCCATCGCCGGTGGCGACCATTGGTACGAGGTCGGGGCCTTCCGTGTGCGCGCACTGCGCAATGACCTGGCGGAAAAGACCTTCCGCCCCGGCTGGCTGCGCTCGGTCAGTCCCGGCTGGACCAGTTGGGGGATTGAATGCTTCCTTGACGAAGTGGCCCACCGGCAGAAGAAGGATCCGGCGCAGTTCCGTCTCGACCTGCTGACGGCGCAGGGCCGCAACAGGGGGCAGGCCCCCGATTCCGTGGGCGGCGCGCTGCGTCAGGCCGCGGTCGTGCGCAGGCTCATGGAAAAGGTGAACTGGGGCAAGACGACATTGCCCAAGGACACCGCGCTTGGGCTTGCCACCACGGCAGGGCAGGAACGCGGCATGCCGACATGGATCGCCTGCTGCGCGCAGGTCCATGTGGACCGCAAAACCGGCGTGGTGCGGTGTGAAAAGCTGACCATCGTGGTTGATGCCGGTACCGTGGTCGATCCGGACGGGGCGAAGGCCCAGACGGAGGGGGCCGCGCTGTGGGGGCTGAGCATGATCCTGTTTGAAAACACGGAAATCGTGAACGGCCTGCCGGTTGATCGCAACCTGAACACCTACACCCCGCTGCGCATTGCCGATACGCCGGAAATGGATATCGAGTTCCTGCCCAGCACCGAAAAGCCGATGGGCCTGGGTGAACCGGGCACGACGGTGGTCGGCCCCGCGATCGGCAACGCCATCTTCAACGCGGTGGGCGTGCGCCTGCGCCACATGCCGGTGCGCCCGGCGGATGTGCTGCGCGCGCTCCAGAACAGCTAGAACGTCCGGGCCTGATCCCGAAGGAAACCCGGCATGCGCGTCATGCCGGGTTTTTTATTACGCGGGCCGGATGGACCGTCTGACCCACGGCTCAGTTGCCCGGCCGCATGCCCAGGCAGGCGGCGAGTATGGCCAGGAAACAGACCTCGCCGAGACAGATGACGAACCACTGCAACGTCATGTAGCCGCGCGGCATGGCCCCGCGTTTCCACGCCATGCGCTCGACCACGGCCGTGGCGGCGAAGCCCGCGATCAGGATCAGCA
>NZ_BAIO01000134.1 GCF_000613305.1 Komagataeibacter kakiaceti JCM 25156 | reverse complement strand
GCACGGCCTGGTCATGCGCCAGCGCCAGCGCGCGGATACGTCGCGCAGGCGCTCCACATGCTCATCGGCCGTGCTGTCCGGGGTTATGGGCTGGCTGACCAGTGACTGCACCACCGACAGGATGTTCTTGACCCGATGGTTCAGTTCCTCGTTCAGCATGCGCTGGCGCAGATCGGCGGTGGCCCGCTCGCGGAGCTGCAACTGGTGGTACGCGCCCATGACCTCGATCAGCGCGGAACGGACCAGGGTGGCGGCCTCCATTTCCTCCGCCGCCCAGGGCAGGCTTTCGCGTGTGACCTGCTGGGTCCAGATTTCGATGTTGTTGCGGGGGCCGAAATACCCGTCCTCCGCCGTGGCGGGGGCGGAGGCGTGCGGGGCGACGCCCCATTTCAGGGTCCGTACCACCTCACGGCGGAACACCAGCAGGTAATCCCCCGGCTGGGAGGAGATCGGCACGATCATCATGCCCGCCGCCTGCGCCACATAGCGGGCGGCGTCGGGTATGAGCGCGCTGAGCCTGCTTGTATGCCAGATCTGCGTACCCGCCTGGGTGCGCGCCAGTTCCAGCAGGCTGTTCATGGCGTCGGCCGGGGGGTGCGCGCCGCTATAGGTCCAGCGCCCGCCCACCCATAGCGCCGCGCCATCGCACTGCACGAAGGTCAGCATTTCCTTCAGGTGCGTCATGAGATAGGCGGGCATGTCCGCCACCGGGGCCGCGCCCTTGAGGAACGTCTCGATCAGCGCATGGGTCTGGCGCGTCATGGCCAGGCGCTTGGTGCGCAGCAGGTTGGTGATCTGGAGCGACAGGAACTCCCCGAACATGCGCGCGACAATGCGCTCGCTCATGTTCAGCACGCGCGCGCTGTAATGATGGCAGGCGATCATGCCCCACAGCTTGCCATCCACCATGAGCGAGACCGACAGGGAAGCCTGCACCCCCATGCCGCGCAGATATTCGCAATGGCTGGGGGCGACCTGGCGCAGATGGGAATGTGACAGGTCGGGCGGGGCCATGCCGGGGGGGGAGATTACCGGTACGGGTGGGGCCGATATATCCGCGATGATGCGGATAAGATTGGTGCTGTACAGCCTGCGGGTGGGGGCGGGCATGTCACTGGCGGGAAAATGCTGCCCCAGGAAACTTTCCAGATCGGGGCCGTGATGCTCGGCTTCCACCTTGCCCGACCCATCGGTCGCGAAACGGTAGAGCATGACGCGGTCGTAACGCAGCACCCCGGCGAAAAGCCGGACCACGGTGCGGAAAAGCTGCCCGAACTCCGAAATCTCGCGGATGCGGTCGATCATGGTGCGCAGCAGGGACAGATAGGCCCCGTCGCGTTCCACGCCCACGGCGGGCTCCCATTCCAGCATGATCTCGCCACCGGCGGTGTGGATCGCCACGTCATAGCACCCGCCACGGGGCAGTTCCTGCCCGAAAACCAGGGCGGGGCGGCGGTGCGCCTCCCGGTGGGTGGCCAGCGCGTTACGGATATTGTGGGTGGCCTCGCGGCCGATCACGTCGCGCAGGCTCATCCCGGCCGTCAGGGTGGTGACCCCAAGCCGGGCTGGCGCATCGGCCGACCAGCGCAGGATCCGCTCCAGCCGTCCATCACAGGCCAGCAGCCAGCCATGGGGCTGGATGCCTTCGGCCATCATCGGCGCGCTACCGGGCCTGTCATGGCTAATGACCATACGCCACGGCAGCTCCCTTCGGGAAGGTGAGGCATGACGGCGGTTCATCCGCCATCGTCTGTCCGCGCCAGCTTCGTCCATGCTGGTCCGGTCTGTGCGATATGCCCACGTTGCCCACCATAAACGGCTCCTGCATGCGGAACCGGCGGCGTGGTCATTCACGCCCGCGGGGATCCGCCCGACGCTTCATGCCGCCGAAGTCACATATCCATAATTAAGTATCACGCGGGAAAAGACCCCGGCGATGAAGCGGGGTTAACATACCGTCAATATTCGGGGAGGAGCCGATCACATTTATGTGGCCCGTGGCGGAATGGGCCAGCGGCTATTCATCCTGCCCATAAAAAAAGTCCAGAACCCAGACAGCAAGCCGCATGACAGCCCATATGCACAGGCACAACACAATCGCGTTACGGGCTACGATCGTGGTCTGGTAAAAGGCATCATATCCGGTCATTGGCGCTCCATACCCGCTATATTCACCGGTCCATGCACGGGTGGGCATTATGGGCGGCAGACGCGGGCCGCGGCAATACACATCATTGCGCCAGCGTTGTGAATGACTGGCTGTTACGGCAGGGCGGGGCCGTAATGCGCGCGGGACGGGTTGCGGGCCACCGTCATATATGTATCATTTGTACAATAATTTTTCTCCGTATACATCCCTTATACCGTTTGTTAATAGGAACGCGCCTATGCAGTTCCATGCCGCCGGCACCGATTACAGTGATTACAGGTATTCATGCGCAAATCACATTTCACCCCAGTCCCGCGCATTGCCGCGTAGCCGGAGCCCTGCGGTCAGATGCCCCGTGACATGATGGATGACAGCCAGATAACGGTCCTGCCCGCGCTGGAACAGACCATCCTCGGCGTTGTCATCATTGATGAGAACAATACGGTCACCTTCTTCAACAAGGCGGCGGAAAACCTGTGGCGCTGCACGCGGCTGGACGTGATCGGGCGCAACGTGAACGTGCTGGTGCCGCGCAATATCCGCGCCTCGCACGATGAACTGGTCAGCCACAACCGCATATCCGGCACCAACCGCATCGTCGGCACCAGCCGGGAGGTGCGGGTCGAACGCTTTGATGGCACCACGTTCTGGGCCAATCTTTCGCTCTCACGCATCGCGGTGGGGGGCAAGGTCGGCTACATGGCGCTGATCCGCGATATTTCGCAGGAAGTGGATGACCGCGAGAAAATCCGCCTCCTGTCGCTCGTGGTGCGCGAGACCGACCGGGGCGTGGCCATTCTCGACCCCGAATTCCGCATCATCTACGTCAACCGCGCCTTCAGCGACATTTTCGGCTCCAGCCCCGAGCAGGTGACCGGCCACGGGCTGTCCGTCATCCTGTCGGGTGACGCGGCGGACATGGATGTGCTGAACCGCCTGCATGAAAGCGCGCGTACCGCGCGTGGCTGCGTGGTGGAAATCCGCGCCCGCCACGCCACCGGGCGCGACATATGGGTCTCCGCCGCCATGAACCCGGTTGTCGGCCGGGAGGGCGAGATTGAGAACATCGTGGTGGTGCTGACCGACATTACCGAGCAGTATTTCCTGGACAGCCTGCAACGCGACACCCTGGCCGCGATTTCAAGCCATCTGGGCCTGCGTGAGGTGATGGACTTCATCTGCCGCCGCATCGAACACCATCTGCCCGACATCATGCCCGCCATCTATCTGGCGGAAAAGGGGGAACGGCTGAAATGCGTGGGCCGCGCCAGCCTGCCGCTTTCGCTGGTCGAACTGTATGACGGGCAGCCCATCAGCCCCGACGCCGCCTGTTCGGGCCAGGCCGCGAGCACCGGCATGATCGTGCAGTGCGGGGACATCGCCACCGACCCGCACTGGCGGCATATGCGCGCGGCCACGATGCATAGCGGCATAAAGGCGGCCATCGCGACGCCCATCATCCTGCGTGACAACCGCGTGGCGGGCGTGTTCACCTGCTATTCGCGCACCGACACCGTGCCCGACGCGGCGTGCCAGAAGGCGGTGGCCACCAGCCTGCACCTGTGCACGCTCGCCATCGAGCGTTACGAGACGGAAGAGCATATCAGCCGCCTGTCGGATTTCGACATGCTGACCGGCCTGCCCAACAGCCGCTGGCTGCGCCAGAACATGCCCCGCCTGCTGCGCCGCCCCGGCCGCGGCCACCTGATGCTGATGACGGTGGGAATGGACGGGTTCAAGCACATCAATGACCTGTTCGGCCATACGGCGGGCGATGAACTGATCGCGTATATCGGCAATACGCTGCGTGAGACCATCAGCCCGATGATACGCTGGTGCGCAGCGGTGGCGACCAGTTCACCATCGTGACCGGTGGCGAGCAGCAGCATGCTCCATCCTTGGGGCCGCCATTCTCCATGCGCTGGAAACGCCCGCCACCGTTGGTGATGTGCGGGTCAACCTGGCCGCGAGCTTGGCATAGCCGTCTACCCGGAAAACGGGGAGGACGGGGATACCCTGCTGAAAAATGCCGAAAGCGCGATGTTCCAGGCCAAGGACGAAGGGGGCGGGCGCTGCTGCTTTTTCAGCCAGAGCATGAACCGGCAGGCCAGCGACCGGCTGATTCTGGCCGCCGCCCTGCGCGAAGCACTGGCCAATAACCGCCTGCGCCTGTTCTACCAGCCACAGGTCGATGCGCGCACCGGCCGCATGTACGGGGTGGAGGCGCTGTCGCGCTGGACGGACGAAACACTCGGCTTCGTCTCCCCCGCGCGTTTCATTGCCGTGGCGGAGGAAACGGGGCAGATCGAAACCATTGGCAAATGGTCGCTACGCGTGGCGTGCGAACAGATGGCGCAGTGGATCCGGGATGGCGTGGATGTGCCGATCGTATCGGTCAATCTGTCGCCGCTGCATTTCCGTGACGAGGCGCTGCCCCGTTTCGTGGCGGACCTGCTGAAGGAAACCGGGATTCCGCCCACGCGCCTGACCATCGAAATTACCGAAAGCACCATGATCGACAACTACGAGCGCACCATACACATGGTTCAGACGCTGCGCGACATGGGGGTTGGCATCTCGATGGACGATTTCGGCACCGGCTTTTCCAGCCTGTCCAGCCTTGCGGGGCTGCCGGTGAATGAAATGAAGATTGACCGCAGCTTCATGCAGGGGCTGGAAAGCATAGAAAAGGTGCGCGCCGTGGTGATGGCGGCGGTCCGCATCGGCCAGAGTCTGGGCATGACCGTGGTGGCCGAAGGCGTGGAGCATGAGGACCAGCGCCGCCTGCTGGCGGAAATGGATTGTGACGTGCTGCAGGGTTACATGTTCTCAAAGCCTCTCCCGCCGGAGGAACTGAACGCCTGGCTCGCCGCCTATCAGCCATCGCACTGGCTTCGTAACCCCTGATCCATGCCTGCCCGGCAGCGTAGGGGACAGGGCGCGTAAAACAGGCTATCAGATACGTCAATGTATCTGACGGCAGGGGAATACGCGCGCGTGAATATTGATGGCCATATTGTCCTGCCCGACCGGATCATGCCCGGACGCCTCACCTTTGGCCCGACAATAACCGCAATGGCCCCCATGGCCGATGTGCCGGAGCGGTATATCCTGCCCGGCTTCATTGATGGTCATGTGCATGGGGGCGACGGCGCGGACATGATGGATGGCGTGGACGCGATCCACCGTATGGCTCTGTTCCATATGGCGCATGGCACCACCACGCTGCTGCCCACCACCATCACCGCCCCGTGGAATGACATCATGGCGGCGCTGCATGCCGTGGCCGAGGTCATGCGCACCGGAATCACGGATGGACCGGAGATTGCGGGCGCGCATCTGGAAGGGCCATTCATAAGCCCGCACCGGCTCGGGCGCAGCCGCCCTTCGCGCTGG
>NZ_BAIO01000135.1 GCF_000613305.1 Komagataeibacter kakiaceti JCM 25156 | reverse complement strand
CGTACCCGATGGTCAGCCCGCCGCCCACCAGCCACAACGCCAGACGGGGGGCCAGCGCGGACAGCACGGCGTCGCGCGTATTGCCGAAATAGGCGATGCCTTCCGCACGGCCCCGGCCCAGCAGCAGCATTCCGCGCAGGATACCGCCTAACCCCGCTACATTCGGGTCGGGAGATGGGCCGCGTTCGGACATTAGCGCATTACCTTTTCAAGAAAACCGGTATAGATCGCCGTCAACTGCTTCAGGTCAGCCAGGCTGACATGCTCGTCCGCCTTGTGCATGCTCGTGCCTACCAGGCCGAATTCGGCAACGGGACAGTAGCGGCTGATAAAACGGGCGTCGGACGTGCCGCCCCCGGTATCAAGCCGGGGCACATGGCCGGTTACGGCCCGCACGGCGGCGCGCAGGGCTTCCACCGGGGCATGGGGTTCGGTCAGGAAGGATTCCCCGCTGATCACGATACGTACATCGGCCCCCGGCGCGTGCCGGGCGACAACCGTGCGAATCCACCCCGCCAGATCCGCGCCGGTATGCAGGTCATTGAAACGGATGTTCAGCCGCGCCCCGGCACGGGCGGGAATGACGTTGGTGGCGGTGTTGCCCACGTCGATGCTCGTGACCTGAAGGCTTGAGGGCTCGAACCATTCGCTGCCCGTATCCAGCGGGGCCGCCGTCAGTTCCCCCAGCAGCGCCAGCAGGCGGTGTACGGGATTATCCGCGCGGTGCGGATAGGCCACATGGCCCTGCGTTCCATTGACGGTGATATGGGCATTGAGGCTGCCGCGCCGACCGATCTTGATCACCTCGCCCATTCCGGCGGGATTGGTCGGCTCGCCCACAAGGCAGAAATCAGGGATCTGCCCCTGTTTTTCCATCCATTCCAGCACACGCACGGTGCCGTTCGTGGCCGGGCCTTCCTCATCGCCCGTAATCAGCAGGCTGATCGAGCCGCGCGGCTGTGGAAATTTGTTCAGATACAGCCGGACCGCCGCGACAAAGGCGGCGATGCCCCCCTTCATGTCGCATGCGCCACGACCGAACAGCACACCGTCATGGATTTCCCCACCGAAGGGGTCATGGCTCCAGTCCGCATCCCCAACGGGCACCACGTCCGTATGCCCGGCAAAGCACAGATGCGGCTGGCCGGTGCCCAGGCGTGCGAACAGGTTGGGCGTGCGGGCCGCCCCCTCCCCGAACGGGAGAAGGGTGACGCTGAACCCCATCCGCTCCAGAACCGTGGCCAGTGCGGTGATGCCGCAGCCATCATCCGGCGTGACGGAAGGGCAGCGGATCAGATCCCGCGCGAGGGTGACAACACCACCGGGGTCCTGCTCCATGGCGGCCATTCCGTCATCGCTCATTCCGTTCAGCCGCGCAGCAGGTCGTTGATCGACGTCTTGGAGCGGGTGCGCTCATCCACGCGCTTGACGATCACGGCGCAGTCAAGCGACGGCAGCGGCTTCCCATCGGCCGATGTCGCCTGACGCGGCGGCAGGGTGCCGGGCACGACCACGGAATAGGCCGGAACGCGGCCCATGAAGACCTCACCCGTCGCGCGGTCGACGATCTTGGTGGAGGCGCCCAGAAACACGCCCATGGACAGCACGCTGCCACGTTCGACCACGACACCTTCCGCCACTTCGGAGCGCGCGCCGATGAAGCAGCCGTCCTCGATGATGACGGGCGCGGCCTGCAGCGGCTCCAGCACGCCGCCAATGCCCACGCCACCGCTGATGTGGCAGTTCTTGCCGATCTGCGCGCAACTGCCGATCGTAACCCAGGTATCGACCATCGTGCCGCTATCGACATACGCACCGGCGTTGACGAAGCTGGGCATCAGCACCACGCCGGGCGCGATGAAGGCGGAACGGCGCACGATGGAGCCGGGTACGGCGCGGAAACCCGCCGCGCCAAACGCCGCCTGGTCCCAGCCCGCGAATTTCAGCGGCACCTTGTCATAGCTCGGCGCGCCCGCGCCACCGCCTTCAACCACGCGGTTGTCATTGAGGCGGAAGGACAGAAGCACCGCCTTTTTCAGCCATTCGTTGACAACCCAGCCATCGGCCCCCGGCGTGGCGACACGGAGCGTGCCGGAATCCAGCGCCGTCAGCGCGGCCTCCACGCGTCGCGATCCGCGCCAACGGTAGCGGTGGACAGCGTCTCGCGACGCTCCCACAGGGCCTCGATCTGGCTCTGGAGGGATGTATCGGTCATGTTTGCAAAATCCTGTATGGGGCTGGCCGACACGGCGGGGAGCCGCCGGAGGCTGGATCAATTTGACTGCGGACCATGCGAAGGATCATGGGCAATGTCAACGATTGCCCCGATCCCCCACACTACGTGCATGACGTCTCAGGCGGCGCGGATCAGCGTGCCCGGCCCGGCTTCGGTAAACAGTTCAAGCAGGCAGGAATGCCGCACCCGGCCATCAAGGATGACGGCGGCCCGCGCACCGGCGCGCACGGCCTCGAGGCAGGTCTCCACCTTCGGGATCATGCCGCCCGAAATCATGCCGCTGGCAATGCCGCGGCGCGCGTCTTCCGCCGTCAGTTCCGGTATCAGCTGGCCATCGCCATCCAGCACGCCGGGCACGTCCGTCAGCATGAGCAGGCGGCTGGCGTTGATCGCACCCGCGATCGCGCCCGCTGCCGTATCGGCGTTGATGTTGTAGGTCTCGCCCTGCTCGCCCGCGCCGATGGGGGCGATGACCGGGATCAGGCCGGAACCCGACAGCGCGTAGATAACACGCGGGTCGATCCGCGTCGGCTCCCCCACGAAGCCCAGATCAAGCAGGCGATCGGTCTCGACACCGGATTCACGCGCACGGCGCTGGAGCCTGCGGGCGGAAATCAGGCCACCATCAAGGCCGGAAATACCGACCGCCAGCGCACCGGCGCGGTTGATGAGACCCGCCACCTGCTTGTTCACCTTGCCGCCCAGCACCATCTCGATCACGTCGATCATGGCGGCATCGGTCACGCGCAGGCCGTCGATAAAGGTCGATTCAATCTGCAGCCGCTTGAGCATGGCGCTGATCTGCGGCCCGCCGCCATGCACCACGACGGGGTTGACCCCCACCTGCTTGAGCAGGGCGATGTCATGGCCGAACGCGGTGGAGAGCGCGGTGTCAACCATCGCGCTGCCGCCATATTTCACTACAATCGTATCACCCGCGTAGCGGCGCAGATAAGGCAGCGCTCTGGCCAGAACCTCGGCCCGTGCCTGTGCTTCCCGGTCGCCCGGTCCTGTTCCTGTCATCCGAACGGTCCCTTCGCTCCTGTATCCATGGTCGGTGGCCACATCAGGGTGACCGGACCTACATGCCCGCCCGCGCCGGATTGGCCAGCCGGGCCAGCTCCGCGCGCAGCGTCTCGATCCCCATGCCGGTGGTGCTGCTGGTCGCCAGCACCTCGGGGAAGGCGGCGGCATGCGTGCGCACGATCTCGCCAACCTCGCGCTCCTTGGCCGCCAGCGCATTGGGTTTTGGCGCGTCGCATTTGGTCAGCACCACCTGAAACGTCACGGCGGCGCGGTCCAGCAGCTTCATGATTTCCCGATCCGACGCCTTGACCTCCACCCGGCTGTCCAGCAGCAGCACGACGCGGCGCAGCGTGGGGCGACCGCGCAGGTAGGAGAACATCATCCCCTGCCAGTCTTCCTTCACGTCCTTGGCTGCCTTGGCAAACCCGTAGCCCGGCATGTCGACCAGTGTCATCCGGTCGGCCAGTTCAAAGAAATTGAGCTGCTTGGTCCGGCCCGGCTGGGAAGAAGCGCGCGCCAGCGCACGCCGCCCGGTCAGCGCATTGATCAGGCTGGACTTGCCCACGTTGGAGCGGCCCGCAAACGCGATTTCGGGCAGGAGCGGGTCGGGAAGCTGACCCAGCTTCTGCGCGCCAAAGACGAAATTGAACTCGCCCGAGAACAGGACGCGCCCGATTTCCCGGTCGCGCTCGCGTTCTTCCGGCGTTGGTGCGGGAGAGGAGAAATCCACCATCTTGGTTCCTGGTTATTTCTTCCCGGCCGGCAGGCTGGGCCTGCCGCTGGCGGCGCCCCGGTTCATGCGGCGCTGGATGACCGTCTGCTGCGCCATGGTGAGCAGGTTGTTCCAGCAATAGTAGATCACCAGACCGGAGGGCTGCCGCGCCATGAAGAAGGTGAAGATGATCGGCATGAACTGGAACATCTTCTGCTGCGCCGGATCCGCCGCGGGCGCGGGGTTGAGACGCTGCTGGGCGAACATGGTCAGCCCGAACGCGATGGGCCACAGGCCAAGCTGAAGCATGGGCGAGATGACCGACGGATCCCACGGGATCAGCCCGAACAGGGTGAACAGGTTTGTCGGGTCGAACGCCGAGAGGTCATGGATCCAGCCGAAGAAGGGCGCGTGCCGCATCTCGATCGTGACGTACAGATCCTTGTACAGGCACCAGAACACCGGAATCTGCAGCAGCATGGGCAGGCAGCCGCTGGCGGGGTTGACGCCTTCCTGCTTGTACAGCCCGATCATCTGCTGGTTGAGCGCCATCTGGTCATCCTTGTAGCGCTCACGCAGGGCTTTGATCTTGGGCTGGAGCTGGCGCATCTTGCCCATGGAGTGGAACTGCTTGGTCGCCAGCGGGAAGAACAGCGCCTTGACCAGCAGGGTGAACGCCATAAGCGCAAGGCCGAAATTGCCCAGCATGGTGTTCAGCCAGTCCAGCACGGTAAAGATCGGGCGGGTCAGGAACGCGAACCAGCCAAAATCCACCGCTTTCCAGAAATCGGGGATATGCAGGCTGGCTTCATATTTTTCCAGCAGCGGCACTTCCTTGGCGCCAGCGAAGACATGGCTGGCGCTGGAGGCTTCGCCCCCCGCCGCGATCACCAGCGGCGCGCGCGCGGTGAAGCCGACATCATAATTCCCCTTGTCGCCCCCGGCGGACTGGTAGGCATAGTTGCCCGCCACATCGCTATCCTGCTGCGGGATCACGGCGGTCAGCCAGTACTTGTCGGTAATGCCGGCCCAGCCGCCCTGGCCCGACTTGCTCCACGCAATGTTGCCCGGCGGCACGGCGCCCTTGCGCAGGGATTTGTACGAGCTTTCATCCAGCCTGCGGTCAATGACCGAAATCGGCCCTTCATGCACCAGATAGCCACCCGTCTCGACCGGTGTATAGCCACGCTCCACGCGGGAGAAGGGGTAGAGGGAAACCGCCTCGCTCCCGTGGTTGATCACCTTCTGCGTCACCGCGAACATGTAATCATGGTCGATGGAGACGGTGATCTCGAACACTAGGCCCTGTCCGTTGTCCCAGCTCAGGGTCACGGGCTGCGCCTGTGTCAGGGTGTCGTGGTCCGCCGTCCACAGGGTGTTGGCGTCGGGCACACGCACCTGCGCGCCGCTGACATTGGCCCAGCCGACCTCGACAAGGTTGGGCTGGTCCCTGCCACGCGGCTCCAGCACGCGCACCAGCGGGCTGCCGTCCTTCACGGTCTCATGGTAGTTCTTGAGCACCAGATCATCGAGCG
>NZ_BAIO01000136.1 GCF_000613305.1 Komagataeibacter kakiaceti JCM 25156 | reverse complement strand
AAAATACGGCGCCGCGGCATCAGCCCCGCGCCGCGTCCTCCAGCCCCAGCGTGGCCATATCGGCCGGGGGGGCCGCCAGCATGCAGGCCACGCCCGTCGTACGGTCCACGACCATGCGGATATCCACCGGGCCTTCCGCGCCGAACAGATCCGATGTCACGCCATAGGCCGGACGCAGCGGTTCATCCTGACCGGCTTCATGGTGGGCGATCTCGGTCATGATCCGGGCCAGCGCGCGCTCAAGCCCCTCCATCACGCGCGAGGGCGCAAGGCGGGGGCGGTCCGGCGCGCCTTCCCCCGTGCAGTGCAGTTCCAGCAGCCGCGCCCAGGACGCCGCCGGAATGAACATGGGCATGCGCGTCCCGTCATTATGGCGTTCGGCATGCATGATGCGGCGCGTATTGGCCAGACCGATCACGTCGATACGCGGCAGGTCGTCACCAATGCGGGCCGCGACGGTACGGGAAGATTCAGCCATGGGTCGTGATCCGGTCGAAATGCTGCGGAAGATTCAGGATGTCCCGTGCCGACAGGGCCGGGGAAATGAAGAATCCCTGTATCCGCTCCGGCGCCATGGCCATGACCAGATCGAACTGCTCGCGGGTTTCGACCCCTTCCACCGTGACTTCCATCCCCAGCCCCTGCCCCATCTCGATCAGGCTGGACAGGACCATGCACCTGCCGGGGGCGTCCACGATGTTCTCCACAACCGACTGGTCGATCTTGATCTGGGAAAAGGGCAGCTCACGCAGATGGCTCAGCACCGTCATCCCCTTGCCGAAATTATCCAGCGCGATGCGGAACCCGGCCTGGGCCAGATCGCGCAGGTGGCGGATGCCCTGATCCGCCCGGCGGCCATGCAGCATGGCTTCCGTCACTTCCAGAACGAAACTGTCCGGTGACATGCCATAGCGCCGCAGCGCGTCTTCCAGTTCACGGCGGTAGTCGTCACGGACCAGATCCATGCGTGACAGGTTGATGGCCAACTGGCGTGGCGGCAGGCCATGGTCGCTCCAGATGGCGGCGTCACGCTGGAAGGCTTCGATCATGCACGGCCCCATGGCCTGCGCCAGCCCGGCATCGGTGAACACATCGGAAAAATCTTCCGCCGCCAGCAGCCCGCGTTCGGGGTGGTGCCAGCGCAGCAGGGCCTCGACCTGGTCGATCCGCAGGCTGCGGCAGTTCAGGACCGGCTGGTAATACACCTCGAACTGGTTGCGCTCGACACCACAGCGCGCCTCGCTCAGGATGGTGACACGGGCCTGCGCGCGTTCACGCAGGGCCTGCGTGAACATCTGCGACTGCTTGCCGCCCGCGCGCTTGGCGGCGTACATGGCCATATCCGCGTTTTTCTGCACATCCTCCATCGTATCGGTCCCGTCCAGCAGCACGGCCCCGATGCTGCCCGCGACACTGACGGTGACCGTCTCGATATCTATGGGGCGTTCCAGAATGGCCTGAAGGCGGTCCATGTAGCGCTCAAGCGTCATGTCCTCCAGCGTGCGGTGCAGGATCACCGCGAACTCATCCCCCCCCAGCCGGCTGACCGGATCATCGGGATGGGTCAGCTCGATCAGGCGCGAGGCGATGGCGCGCAGCACGGTGTCACCCGCATGGTGGCCATGCACGTCGTTGATCTGCTTGAAACCGTCCAGATCGAACATGACCAGCGCGGGCTGCACGGTGCCCGGCTCGCGGCAGCGCGCGATCTCATCGGCCAGGGCGGTATTGAAGCCGCCACGATTGAGCAGGCCGGTCAGCGTATCCGTTTCCGCCAGTTCGCATAGGCGGTCCCGGGTGTTCATGAGTTCGGTGATCTCGAAGCGGCTGGCCACGTAGCCCTGAATCTGGCCGTCCGCATCGACCTTGGGGATGATGGTGGTCGCCACCCAGTACAGCGTGCCATCCTTGGCGCGGTTGCAGATATTGCCCCGCCACAGCTCGCCCGACGTGATCGTGCGGTACATGTCGCGAAAGAAATTCGCGTCATGATACCCGGAATTGACGATACGATGGGTGGAACCGATCAGTTCCTGCCGTGAATACTGGCTGATCTCACAAAAGCGGTCATTTACATACGTAATAACCCCCCTGCTGTCGGTAATGGCAACAATCAGGATATGATCGACCAGATCAGCCCAGAAATCCGCATCCTGACGTGTCAGTGCCCGCAGCCGGTCATCGTGTTGCAATGCCATCTTCCCGTCTGGAAACTACAATAAACAATATAGAATACTTCATTAAAATCAAATCGGCATCCCACCCGCCGCCGGGGCGTCCTTTACCTGCGCATGGCCCGGTTTGACTATGACTGTACGCCAGCCCCCGCCGGGCCCGGCTCACCTGCCACAGGAAGAATGAACGAGCCGCGTTCCTGCCCGGTCCGGAACCAATTTTCCAGATCAGCCGGGGGAAGCGGCCTAGCGAAAAGATAACCCTGCATAACATCGCAATGCAATTTTTCCAAAAGCCGATGCTGCTGCACCGTCTCCACCCCTTCGGTCACGACCGTCAGCCCCAGCCTGCTGCCAATCCCGATCACGGCCATGGTCACGGCCTGCGCATTGGCGTCATGCTCGAAATCATTGATGAAGCTGCGGTCGATCTTGATCTCGCTCAGCGGCAGGCGCGTCAGACGTGAAAGCGAGGAATAGCCCGTGCCGAAATCATCCATCGACAGGCCGACATCCAGCTTGCGGATGGCGTGCAGCACCTCTTCCGTGTCACCGCTGCCATCCATCATCACGCTTTCCGTAATTTCCACCGTCAGGCGGTCGGGCGTAAGGGCGTGGTGTTCAAGCAGGTTGGAAATGAATTCGGGCAGCGCGCGGTTGCGGAAATGCACGGCGGACAGGTTGACCGACACGGTCGGCACATGCATGCCCGCCTTGTCCCATTTCACCATCTGCTGGCATGCTTCCTGCAGGGACCACCGGCCGATGGCCTCGATCTGCCCGGTTTCCTCCGCCACGGCGATGAAGCGGGAAGGATAGATGTTGCCCAGCTTGGGATGATGCCACCGTGACAGGGCCTCCACCCCGTACAGCCCGCCGGTCATGGTTTCCACCTGCGGCTGGTAATGCAGCTTGAGCAGGCCCTTGGCCAGCGAATCCCGCAGCGCCGAGCCGAGCATGAGCCGCTCCTGCGCCACCTGGTTCTTCTCATGCCCCGCGAAGCGATAGACGCCGCGGCCATCCTCCTTGGCCTGATGGGCCGCCACATCGGCCAGGCTGAGCAGGGTTTCGCTGTCGGGGCCGTTCTCGGGGAAGGTGCATATCCCCACGCAGCACGAGATGCTGAGCGTGTTCTCCCCCACCTGCAGGGGCTTGCCGATGGTGTTGATCAGCCCTTCGGCAAACTGTTCCGCCTTCTCGTGCGAACAGTCGGGGATGACGATGATGAACTCATCCCCCCCCGAACGGCTGACGATGCAGTCATCCGTCACCTGCGAGCGGATGCGCCGCCCGATCTCGATCAGGAAACGGTCGGCGTTCACATGGCCAAGCGCATCGTTGATGTCACGGAAACGGTCGATATCGACCATGAACAGCGAGAACCGGCTGTCACCGCCACGCAGGATCAGCCGGTCGATGATGTTATGCAGCGACGTCCGGTTGAGCAGCCCGGTCAGCCGGTCGAAATTGGACAGCTTGGCGATATGCAGCCGCGTCTCGTTCTGTTCGATCGCCAGCGCGCAGAACGGCACGCAGGTCGAGACCACGCGCTCGGGCCATTCCCGCGCCGTATCATCACCGCGCATGTAAATGGCGAAAATACCCATCATCTGCCCGGTGCGTGAAATGATGGTGGCCGAGCAGCACCGCTCCAGCCCCAGCGAACGGGCCACGGACTGGTAGCTCGACCAGACGACGGCGTTGCTGCCGGTCGGATCCTGCCCCAGTTCGGCAAGCTGTTCGTCCGTAATGACAATGCTGTCCAGCGCTGTGCGGAAACGGGTGGGCATGCCGGGCGATGCGAGAACCTGAAGCTGGTGCGAACGGTCGATCAGCATGAGGGCGGCCATGCCATCGGGCACGAACCGGTCCACCCGGCGGCACAGCAGGTCGCCCACTTCCTTAAGCGTCTGGTCGGAGGCGAGGGCCTGAAGCACGTCGTTCTGGAGGATGAGAATCTTGCGCTGGCGGCTCTGCTCCGTCACGTCCTTCATGACGGCGATGTAGTAGATCTTGCTCGTATCGGTCAGTTGCACGCGCGAGATGGAAAGCTCGCCCGTGACATGCTCGCCATTGGCGCGCTGGAACTCGACTTCACGCGATGTGCCGACAATCCGGCCGATTCCCGTTGCCCGGTTCCGGTCGATGAACTCGTTATGCTGCGCGCGATCCGGTACGGGGATGAGACAGTTCACATTCTGCCCCATGACCTTTTCGCGTGGGAGACCCCATATCTTCTCGGCTGCCGGATTAAAGAAGATGATGCTGTTATGCTCATCAATCACGACCATGGGGTCAATCGCCTGCTCCATCGCGGAAAGCAGGACGTCGGCGCTAATCTTCGGCTGATCCACCGTAAACTCCAGAACATCGGCGCGACTGCTGCACCACATACATGAGACTACTCCACCTGACTCCGGCAGGTCCGCAGCCCATACCACGCCAGTCCACATTACGTCAGTCCTGTCATGGCCCGGCAACAAAGCGTCACACGCATGGTTGACCTGTGCCCGCGCTGTGCGTGCCGCATCAGGAGAAAGAACATTCCCGCCCGACATGGCCTGCCGGGGTCACGATCCGTTCAGCCCCGCTGGCGTTCAAGATCCTGTGGCAACATGCCGGCCAGCGGGCGGCAGGCATAGGCGCTTTCGCTTTCGGGCTGGGGCATGTTCTGGCGCAACTCGGCCGCACCGGCAGAAACCGCGCGCCATGCCGCCTGCGCCAGCGCCTTGCGGCTGGGAAAATCCGCCGGGTCAAGCGGGGGGTGCAGCAGCACGGTCGCGCGCATCGACCGCCATTTGAGCAACTGCCACACATGCGGGCCAAGCTCCATGTCGCCATACCATGCGAAGACCGGACGCCGCGCACGGTTGACCGGCACCCCTTCAAGCTGGTCGTAAACGACCGAAACCGGCTGGATCAGCGGTGTCATGCCCGGTTTCGCGGCGATCAGGGCAGCCTCGCTGGGGAGTTCGGCCGGTTCCTTGCCCGGCGGCAGGCGCGGCGGCTTGGCGATGGCGAAAAAGGCCGACAGGAAGGGCAGCACGCGCGACCCGTCCGACGAGGTACCTTCGGGGAACAGGATCAGGTTGTCACCTTCCACCATGAGCCGGTGCAGCATCTCGTCCCGTTCACGGCCCGTGGTGCTGCGCTGGCGGCTGACGAATATCGTCCGCCCGATACGCGACACCAGCCCCATGATGGGCCAGCCCTCTATATCGCCCTTGGCCACGAAGTTGGACGGCAGCACCGTGCCCAGCACCGGCACGTCAAGCCATGTGGAATGGTTGGAAACATAAATGACCGGCCGTTCGCCGCGCTGGCG
>NZ_BAIO01000137.1:0-2500 GCF_000613305.1 Komagataeibacter kakiaceti JCM 25156 | reverse complement strand
GTACCTTTTGTATAATGGGTCAGCGAGTTTCTGTTTGCAGCAAGCTTAAGCCGATAGGTGTAGGCGCAGCGAAAGCGAGTCTGAATAGGGCGACGAGTTGCTGGCAGAAGACCCGAAACCGAGTGATCTAGCCATGGCCAGGCTGAAGGTGCGGTAACACGCACTGGAGGGCCGAACCCACGCCTGTTGAAAAAGTCGGGGATGAGCTGTGGCTAGGGGTGAAAGGCCAATCAAACTCGGAAATAGCTGGTTCTCCGCGAAATCTATTGAGGTAGACCGTCTGGTATTACCCCGGGGGGTAGAGCACTGGATGGGCTAGGGGGGCCAAAGCCTTACCAAACCTAACCAAACTCCGAATACCCGGAAGTATGAGCCAGGCAGACAGACAGTGGGTGCTAAGGTCCATTGTCGAGAGGGAAACAGCCCAGACCACCAGCTAAGGCCCCTAAATCGTGGCTAAGTGGGAAAGGATGTGGGGATTCCAAAACAACCAGGAGGTTGGCTTAGAAGCAGCCATCCTTTAAAGAAAGCGTAATAGCTCACTGGTCTATTAGAAACCCTGCGCCGAAAATGTAACGGGGCTCAAGCCACGTGCCGAAGCTGTGGGTGCATATCTATGATATGCGCGGTAGCGGAGCGTTCCGTAGGTCTGTGAAGGAGACGGGGTGACCCTCTCTGGAGATATCGGAAGTGCGAATGCTGACATGAGTAGCGACAAACAGTGCGAGAAACACTGTCGCCGAAAGTCCAAGGGTTCCTGCGCAAGGTTAATCCGCGCAGGGTGAGCCGGCCCCTAAGGCGAGGGCGAAAGCCGTAGTCGATGGAAACCGGGCAAATATTCCCGGGCCTGCCAGAAGTGACGAATGCAATATGTTGTCGGGTCTTAACGGATTGATCCGGCTTTTGGCGCATTCCAGGAAATAGCTCTGGCATATAGACCGTACCCGAAACCGACACAGGTGGACTGGTAGAGAATACCAAGGCGCTTGAGAGAACGATGCTGAAGGAACTAGGCAAATTACTTGCGTAACTTCGGGATAAGCAAGACCCATCAGTGGGCAACCATTGGTGGGTGGCACAGACCAGGGGGTAGCGACTGTTTAGTAAAAACACAGGGCTGTGCGAAGTCGAGAGACGACGTATACGGCCTGACGCCTGCCCGGTGCCGGAAGGTTAAGAGGAGGTGTGCAAGCACCGAATTGAAGCCCCGGTAAACGGCGGCCGTAACTATAACGGTCCTAAGGTAGCGAAATTCCTTGTCGGGTAAGTTCCGACCTGCACGAATGGCGTAACGACTTCCCCGCTGTCTCCAGCATCGGCTCAGCGAAATTGAATTCCCCGTGAAGATGCGGGGTACCCGCGGTCAGACGGAAAGACCCTATGAACCTTTACTGCAGCTTTGCAGTGGCATCAGAGACATTCTGTGTAGGATAGGTGGGAGCTTTGAAACCGGGGCGCCAGTTCCGGTGGAGCCATCCTTGAAATACCACCCTGACTGTTTCTGATGTCTAACCGAGGCCTGTTAGCCAGGTCCGGGACCCTGCATGGTGGGCAGTTTGACTGGGGCGGTCGCCTCCCAAAGTGTAACGGAGGCGCGCGATGGTGGGCTCAGGCCGGTCGGAAACCGGCTGTCGAGTGCAATGGCATAAGCCCGCCTGACTGTGAGAGTGACAGCTCGATCAGAGACGAAAGTCGGCCATAGTGATCCGGTGGTCCCGCGTGGAAGGGCCATCGCTCAACGGATAAAAGGTACTCTAGGGATAACAGGCTGATCTCCCCCAAGAGTCCACATCGACGGGGAGGTTTGGCACCTCGATGTCGGCTCATCACATCCTGGGGCTGGAGCAGGTCCCAAGGGTTCGGCTGTTCGCCGATTAAAGTGGTACGTGAGCTGGGTTTAGAACGTCGTGAGACAGTTCGGTCCCTATCTGCCGTGGGTGTTGGAGACTTGAGAGGATTTGTCCCTAGTACGAGAGGACCGGGATGAACATACCTCTGGTGCACCGGTTGTCGCGCCAGCGGCACAGCCGGGTAGCTAAGTGTGGACGGGATAACCGCTGAAAGCATCTAAGCGGGAAACCCACCTCAAAACAAGGTCTCCCCAAGGGCCGTGATAGACCATCACGTCAATAGGCCAGGTGTGGAAGCGCAGTAATGCGTGCAGCTAACTGGTCCTAATCGCCCAATAGGCTCATTCCATCGCCACAAGCGTGGCAACATACATGCACAGCAGTCATCCACTCTCAACACATACACAACACCAACCCATCCACATCCTCTCCCCTCACAGGGGGGACTGGATGACCTGGTGGCCATGGCGGGGAATGATCCACCCGATCCCATCCCGAACTCGGCCGTGAAATACCCCAGCGCCCATGATACTGTGCCTTAAGGCACGGGAAAGTCGGTCGCCGCCAGGTCTTCCAATCCCCCTCACCACCGCGGGGTGGAGCAGCCCGGTAGCTCGTCAGGCTCATAACCTGAAGGCCGCAGGTTCAAA
>NZ_BAIO01000138.1 GCF_000613305.1 Komagataeibacter kakiaceti JCM 25156 | reverse complement strand
CTGCTGCCCGGTGATGGCGCATGCGCGTGGACACGGGGTGCCGACCCCGACCACCCCGCCGAAGACGGCTGGCGTGCTCCGGACATGGCGCGCGCCCGCCAGCTTGTGCGTGAAAGCGGAACAGCGGGGCAGGATGTGACCCTGATCGTGCCCGCCACCGCCATGTATGTCAGCATGGGCACCTACCTGCGCGACATGTTGCAGGCCATGGGCTACCAGGCGCATCTGCATCCGCTTTCAGCGGCGATGGAGGGATCCTACGTCCAGAACACCGGCAACCATGTGCAGATCAGTCTTCTGGGATGGTACGCGGATTATGCCTCGCCCTCCAATTTTCTGGACACACTGTTCGGCTGCGAGAATTTCCATGCCGGTTCGGATAATTCCATCAACATCTCCGGCCTGTGCGATGCGGAGGTGCAGGATCTGACGCAACGCATCCGCACGACCGCCGACCCACAGGCGGCGGAGCTGTTATGGCGGCAGGTGGATGACCGGATCACCCGCCTTGCCCCGGCGGCGCCGATGATCAGCATAAGCTATGTGGATCTGGTCTCGCCCCGTCTGGGCAATTATTTCGCCACCCGCCTGTATCACATGGCGTTTTCGCGGGTGTGGGTACAATAAAAAGCCCTGCCGGGGGAAACCGGCAGGGCATGGGCAGGCAGGCGCAATCAGAGCATGGACTTGGCGCGGGCTTCCACCTTGGCGCAGGCCTGCGTGCGGATGTCGGCCGAGGCGTCTTCCAGCGAGATGGGGGGCTGCCCGCCGCCAACCTTCAGCAGGCCGGTGGACCCATCGGCATAGGACATGTTGCCCTTGCTGTCGGAGGGGACATCGTTCGTCTTCTTGTTCAGGGCCGCAAGGACCGGCCATGCTTCCTTGGAATCGAGATAGTTGGACTGGATGCAGTAGTTCATCACGCCACCCAGATCGGCCGGCGTGGCCGACGCCACGGCGGAAAACACCGTATCGGCGGACAGGGAGCCCGGCGTGATCTGCTCGACCTGGTTGGCCACGCCCGCGCCGGTCGGGGGGGATGTTTCGGCATGGGCGGCAAGCGGGGCCACGCCAAGCAGGGTGGCAAAAGCACTGGCGCACAGAACGCGACTGAATGACATCATATCCACTCTTCCTTGCATTATTCTCTCGGCGAGAGGGCGCACCATCCGTCATATGTGAAGCGAGAAGCATGGGTCCATGATAACACGATGCGCCCGGCCGGTACCCCCTGCGGTTGATAGGTCAGACATTCGGCTTTTCGATATATCCGCCCATCCGGCCGCGGGGGCCATGACGGGATAAACCCCTGTCGCCCGCCGATATTACGTGATCACGCCTGTTCCCGCACGCGGCGACGGCCCACCTGGGCGCCGCGTCAATAAGTCGTGAATAGGATTAAGGCCGCCCATCGCCCGCCCCTGAACCACCCATCAGGCGCAATGGACATTGAGTCCGTCCCGACTTCGTGGGAATGCTGGTAAGATTTACGGCCCCAACCCTCTGCGCGGGATTCATATGCAGCATTTGCGCCTTCTCCTGAAAGACGTGTGGTACCTGACCCGTCCCTATTTCGTGTCCGAGGACAGGAAATGGGCATGGGGGTTACTGTGCGCGGTCCTGGTCCTGACCTTTTCCATTGTGGGGATGGATCTGCTCCAGTCCTTTTCGCGCAATGTGTATTACACGGCCCTGCAGCAGCGTGACGCCACGACCTTCCTGCGCGGGCTGTTCTGGTATGTGCATAATGAAAGCGGGTTCGTGCCCGGCTTCTTCATCATCACCATTCCGGCCATCCTGTTCAGTGTTTACGCCACCTACCTGCAGCAGATGCTCCAGTTGCGCTGGCGGCGGTGGCTGACCGCGCGCATGACGCGGCAGTGGATGGAGAACCAGACCTATTTCCGCATCGCCATCACCACGTCCGGGCTGGAAGCCGGGGCCGACAACCCCGACCAGCGCATACAGGAAGACCTCAACAGCTTCGTGACCGATACGTTGACGCAGTTCATCAACCTGCTGTCCAACATCGTGACCCTGTTCAGCTATGTGGGGCTGTTATGGGTGCTGTCCGGGCCGCTGGAACTGTGGGGCATGTCCATACCGGGCTATTTCTTCTGGCGGCGCTGATCTATTCCATACTGGCCACATGGGTCACGCATCTGGCGGGGCACAGGCTGGCGGGGCTGCAGTTCTTCCAGCAGCGCGCGGAGGCCGATTTCCGTTACAGCCTGGTCCATGTCCGCAACAACGCGGAAGGAATCGCCCTCTACCGGGGCGAGGCGGAGGAACAGGCCGGGCTGGATCGGTCGTTTTCCTCGGTCTATGGCAATTTCCTGTCCATCATGCGCCGGACCAAGTGGCTGGGGCTGCTGACCACGGGGCTGGATGTGGTCTCGGGCAATTTCGCGCTGCTGATCGGCTCGATCCGCTATTTCGCGGGCAAGATGAGCTTCGGCACGCTCATGCAGCTTGTCATGGCGTTCTCGCGCGTGCAGGGCGCGCTGGCTGGCTGTCCAATTCCTATGCCGCGCTGACGACATGGCACGCGGAGGTCGCGCGTCTGGCCACGTTCCAGCGCGTGATGGACCGCGCGCAGGCCATGCGCAGCGAGGTGCGGATTCTCCCCGCGCCCGCCAATGCGGACATGCGGGTCAGCCATATGGATGTTTTCCGCCCCGATGGCGCGCTGCTGCTGCGTGATGTGAACCTGACGCTGGCGCATGGGCGGATGAGCGTGGTGACCGGTCCCTCGGGCACCGGAAAGTCCACGCTGTTCCGCGTTCTCGCGGGGATCTGGCCCTTCGCGACGGGTGAGATCACGCAGCCCGACCAGCCCATGATGTTCGTGCCGCAGCGGCCTATGTGCCCACCGGCACCCTGCACCGCGCCGTGACCTATCCGGCGGGGGTGGAGTGTTACCCGGTGGAAGAGGTGGCGGGCGTGCTGCGGCAGGTCGGGCTGGGCGCGCTGGTCACGTCGCTGGGCAAGGAGGCGCCATGGGGGCAGACCCTCTCCCCCGGTGAACTCCAGCGCCTCGCCTTCGCCCGCATCCTGCTGGCGCGGCCGGGCTGGGTGTTTCTCGATGAATCCACATCAAACCTCGACACCGCGTCCGAGGCCGCACTGTACGGGCTGCTGCGGCAGGACTGTCCCGGCATGACCGTGGTGTCCATCACGCACCGCCAGTCGGTTGTGGACATGCATGTCAACACGATCGACCTGACGCCCTTCGTGGCGGCCCGCCCGGCGGAGGAAATGGTCAGTGTGGACGCATCGCCGCAATCATGAGGTCGGTGTTATGGCGCATCATGGCGATGTAGTCGGGCGCGGGGCCGCTGGCGGGGGACAGGGCCTCGGCATAGAGTTCGCCGCCGGGCCGCGCGCCGGTCGCATGGGCCACCTGCTGGACAAGGCGCGGATCGGTGGCGTTTTCCATGAAATAGGTGGTGATGCCCGTGTGCCGGATCTGGTCGATCAGGGCCGCGACATCCCCGGCCGAGGCTTCCGTCTCGGTCGAGAGGCTGCGGGGCCATGAAGGTGACGCCATAGGCTCGGCCGAAATAGCCAAAGGCGTCATGGCTGGTCAGGACGCGCCGTCGGTCGGCGGGAATGGTGGCGATCTGGACGCGGATGTCCTGATCCAGCGCCTTGAGCCGCGTGACATAGCGCGCGGCTGACATGCGGAAACTTTCTGCGTCGACCGGGTCGGCCGCGATCAGCGCGTCACGGATGTTGTTGGTCCAGATGATGACATTGGGCACGCTGTTCCACACATGCGGGTCGGTTTCGGGCTGGCCCGCGCCGGGCTGCGTATAGGCGCTGATCCCGTTCGAGACGATAACCGGCCTGCCCTGATAACCCGCCGCGTGCGCCAGCCGCCCGAACCAGCTTTCCAGCCCCTCGCCGCTCATGAATACGATATCGGCCTGCCGCAACTGCCGGGCGTCATCGGGGGAGGGCTCGAATTCATGCGGGTCGCCATCCGGCGGTACCAGCGAGGTGACGCTGACATGGCCCCCCCCCACCTGCGCCACGACATCGGCCAGCACCGTAAAGCTGGCGACGGCGTGCAGCGGATGCCCCGCTGGCGCGGCATGGGCGCAGGGCGCGGCCAGAAAGCCGCAAAGACCGAGAACGGGAATGAGACGGCGCATGATCAGGAGTCCTGCACGCAAGAGGAACCACGCCCCGCCCGGAGTCCGGCAGGGGATGCGAGGAGGGAGAGGACATACAGCACGCTGCATGTCAGGATGATGGACGGCCCGGCGGCCAGCCGGAAATGATACGATACGAGCAGCCCGGTCAGCCCCGCGGCCATGCCCACGGCGGCTGACAGGACCATCATGGGCAGCAGGCGGCGGGTCCACAGCCGCGCGGTCGCCGCGGGCACCATCATCATGCCGACCGACATGAGCGTGCCCAGCGCCTCGAACCCCGCTACCAGGTTGATGACCACCAGGAACAGGAAGATCATGTGGTACAGCCCGCCATGCCCGCCGGTCAGGCGCATGAAGCGGGATCCACGCATTCCATGACCAGTGGCCGCCAGATGACCGAAAGCAGGCATACGCTCAGCGTGGTGATGCCGCCCATCAGGCACAGGGCTGGCCCGTCAATGGCCAGAATGGTGCCGAACAGCACATGCAGCAGGTCGATGTTGGACCCGCGCGCCGAGACGATCAGCACCCCCAGCGCGAGGGAGGTGAGATAGAAACTGGCGAAACTGGCGTCTTCGGCCAGATGGGTGCGGCGGCTGACCAGCCCGGCCAGCAGCGCCACCCCCAGCCCCGCAATGATACCGCCCAGCCCCATGGCGGTCAGTGACAGCCCGCCCGCCAGCAGGAAACCCACCGCCGCGCCGGGCAGGATGGCGTGGCTCATGGCGTCACCGATCAGACTCATGCGGCGCAGTTGCAGCATGACCCCCACCGGCCCGGCCCCCATGCCCAGCGCCACGGACGCCACCAGCGCCCGGCGCATGAAGCCGAAGGTCGCGAACGGATCCCATACGGCGGCGAGAATGTTCATGACCATGCCGCCCCCCCGGCCTGCGTGGGGGCATAGGCTGCGTGCAGGGTGTCCGGGGTCAGGATACGGGTCGTCTCCCCCCACATGGCGCGCCCGGCCGAAAGCAGGACGACATGGGGGAAGCATGTGCGGATCTGGTGGATGTCATGCAGCACGGCGATGATGGTGCGGCCCTGCGCATGCCATTCGCGCACCAGTTCCAGCAGATCCTGCGTGGTGGGGGCGTCAAGCGCGGTGAAGGGTTCGTCCAGCATGATGATGCGCGCATCCGACATGAGCAGGCGCGCGAACATGAGACGCTGGAACTGCCCGGCGGAAAGGGCATCGATCATGCGCTCGGCCTGTCCGTCCAGATTGACGCGGCGCAGGGCGCTGGCCGCGCG
>NZ_BAIO01000139.1 GCF_000613305.1 Komagataeibacter kakiaceti JCM 25156 | reverse complement strand
GTTCGGGGTGCGGGCCAAAGCCGCTGGCTGGCGGCAGGCTGGCCCGTTCCGGCCGTGCCACCATTTTCCACCCGCCAACGCCCGCCAGACCGATCACGACAAGAACCGCCACGGATACTTTCGTTTTCGTTCCCAATGTCGTTTCTCCTGTTTCATCTGGCTGTTACAAGGGTAAATGGCACGCGTTCGTTCATGACATTGTTATCAGTCATGCGTGAAGTGAAAAAGTCCCGCCCGGCGGGGCAGGGGGCGCATGCGCGAAAAGCCTTGTAAATATGGCCCGGGTAGTGTCGATTCCTCCACGCGCCAGTATGTGGGAGAGTGTGATGAAGACGGACGGTTTCATCCCCCCTGTCGAAGGAGTAGGTGAAACGGTAGCGGTCGCCGATAACGAACAGGTCTGGCTGAATGTCCTCCACAAGATGGACGAGACATGGGCCGAGCTGATGGAGCAGCAGGTTGCCCTGGAACGCAAGAACGCCGAACTGGAAGACGCGCACACCTTTATGGCCGGAGTGTTCGACGCCATGTCCGACATTCTGGTCGCGTGTGATACGAGCCTGTGCGTCGTGCGGACCAATCAGGCGGCGGAACGGCTGTTTCCTGCCACGTCGGCCAGTACGCGGGCATGGCGGCTGAAGGATCTGATCCACCCCACATCCCCCACCGGGGCCGAGGACGTGGCGGCGGCCATGGCGCGGCGGCAGAGGCTTGAGGACAGGGAGTTCGTGCTGTCAACCGTCAATGGACCGCTCCCCTTCGCCGTAAACGGCGCGGCGCTGTATGACCGGCGGCGGCCATCGGGCATGGTGCTGGTCGCGCGGCCGCTGGGGGAACTGCGGCGGGCCTATAGCGAACTGGACCGCGCGCACCAGCGCCTGAAGGAAGCCCAGACACAGCTTGTGCAGGCGGAAAAAATGGCCTCGCTGGGCAGGCTCGTGGCCGGGGTGGCGCATGAACTCAACAATCCCATTTCGTTCGTCTATGGCAATGCCCATACGCTGCGCCGTTTTGCCGGGCGGCTTGAATCCTATCTTGCCGTTATCCATGCGTCCCCCTGTTCCACGGAGTTTACGCGCCAGCGCGCGGAGTTGCGGATCGACATGGTCATGTCGGAACTCAATGGCGCGCTTGGCGGCATTGTGGAGGGGGCGGAGCGGGTGCGCGACATCGTCGCCGATCTCAGGCGTTTTTCGTCTGGCGCACATGCACGGGGCGGGATATTCGATCTGGCCCTGGTCGCCCATACGGCGCAGGACTGGGTGCTGGCCGCCGGTGGCAGGCCCATCGCGGTCACGATCGATATCGAGGGACCGCTGGAAATCGATGGTCATGCCGGGCAGATGCAACAGGTGATGATGAATCTGGTGCAGAACGCCGTCGATGCGATGGAGGGGGTCGAAACGCCGCTCCTGCACATCAGCGGACGACGGGAAGGAGGGCGTATCCACCTGATGGTACGGGATAACGGGCCGGGCATCGCGCCGGACATAGCCGGACGGATTTTCGATCCATTCTTCACGACCAAGCCGGTCGGCAAGGGGACGGGGCTGGGGCTGGCGATCAGCTACCGCACCGTAACCGAGCATGGTGGCGTCCTGTCCGCCACGGCGCACCCTGATGGCGGCACCGTGATGACGCTGGACCTGCCCGCCTGCCCGGACGCGCGCGACCGGGCCGAGGCGGGGGACGGCCCATGATGTTCAGGGTCATATGGCTTCAGTCAGGTGGCTGCGGGGGGTGCACCATGTCCCTGCTCTGCGCGGAATCTCCCGATCTGCTCACAACGCTGCGCGGCGCGGGCATTGACCTGCTGTGGCACCCCAGCCTGTCGGCGCGCATGGGGGTGGATGCCCTTGAACTGTTCGGGGATGTGCTGGCCGGGCGCGTGGCGCTGGACGCGCTGTGCGTGGAAGGTGCGATGCTGCGCGGGCCGGAAGGCACGGGGCGCTTTCATACGCTGGCGGGCACGGATGTTGCGATGATTGACTGGGTGCGCCGTCTTTCCGGCGTGGCGCGGCATGTCGTGGCGGTAGGGTCATGTTCGGCCTATGGTGGCATGACCGCCGCCGCCCCCAATATTCTCGACGCCTGCGGGTTGCAGTACGATGGCCAGTATCCGGGTGGCGCGCTGGGCGCCGGGTTCGTGGCGCGGGGCGGCCTGCCGGTTGTCAATGTGGCGGGATGTCCGACGCATCCCGACTGGGTAACGGAAACATTGATGCTGCTGGCCCGGAACATGATGGATGCGGACGCGCTGGATGATTTCCGGCGGCCCCGTTTCTATGCCGATCAGCTTGTGCATCATGGCTGTACGCGCAACGAATTTTATGAATACAAGGCCAGCGCCCGGCATCCTTCGGAACTGGGGTGCATGATGGAACATATGGCTGCGTCGGCACGCAGGCGCATGGAGACTGCAATACGCGGCTGTGGAACGGGAGCGGGTCATGCACCGCGCGGGATATGCGTGCATCAACTGCACCGACCCGGAATTCGAGGAGCCAGGACATCCCTTCTGCCAAACACCCAAGATCGCGGGCATTCCCGTCGGCCTGCCAACCGATATGCCCAAGGCATGGTTCGTGGCGCTGTCGTCACTGGCGAAGGCGGCCACGCCCGCACGGCTGGCAAGGAACGCCGTCAGTGACCATCAGGTCATCCCGCCTTCGTGCCATCCACCCAAACGGCGCTAGGGCGGGCCTGTAGCCATGACGCAGAAGGAAGCCACCCGGCTGGTGGTCGGCCCGTTCAACCGTGTCGAGGGGGATCTGGAGGTCCGGCTGGACGTGGCGGATGGGCATGTGCGGGCGGCGTTTGTCAACGCCCCCCTGTTTCGCGGCATCGAGCGGGTGCTGGAAGGACGCACCCCGATGGATGCGCTGGTGATCGCGCCACGTATCTGCGGGATATGTTCCGTCTCGCAATCCCACGCGGCGGCGCTGGCCCTGGCGGGCCTTATGGGTGTTGAACCGGCGGCCAATGGCCGTGTGGCCACGAACCTCATTCTCGCCACCGAGAATCTGGCCGATCACCTGACCCATTTCCACCTGTTTTTCATGCCGGATTTCGCCCGCCCCGATTACGCCACGTATCCGTGGCATGATCATGTGACGCGCCGCTTCGCCGCCATGCGGGGAACGGCGGCGCGCGCGATGTTACAGACCCGCGCGCTCCTGCTGCATATCATGGGAATTCTGGCCGGGCGCTGGCCCCATACGCTGGCGATCCAGCCCGGCGGGGTGTCGCGCGGGGTGGAGGCGCAGGAATGTATCCGTATGCTGACGATCCTGTCCGCCGTGCGCGCGGCACTGGAGGACGGGCTGTTTGGCGCGCGGCTGGAAGAAATCGCGGCCCTGACGGACATGGAGGATCTGGAACGCTGGCGCGCGGCGGGGCCGGAAGGGGATTTCCGGCTGTTCCTGCGTATCGCGCATGATCTCGAACTGGCGCGGTCCGGTCGGTCATATGACCGTTTCATTACGTATGGCGCCTATCCCGGCGGCCTGTCGCCACATGATGGCCAGCGCCTGTGGCCAGCCGGGGTGTTCGCACAGGGCAGGGTCACGGCCCTGGACATCGCCACCGTGGCCGAGGACCACGCCGCAAGTTACATGACCGACCGGGCCAGGCCCAACGCTCCCTTTGATGGATCGACCGTGCCGGACCTGCACAACCCGGCGGGGTATAGCTGGTGCAAGGCCCCCCGTCTGTCCGGCCAGCCCTGTGAAACCGGCGCGCTGGCCCGTCAGCTCGTGGCGGGTCATCCGCTGGCGCGCGCATGGTGGCGCGCGATGGTGGCAATGTCATGAGCCGCGTGGTCGCGCGGCTGGTGGAAAGTGCCCGGTTACTGATGGCGATGGAAAGCTGGGTCGGGATGCTGGCCCCCGGCAGGCCGTGGTGCGACGCGCACAGGGAAATACCCGATGGCCGCGCCATAGGCATGACAGAAGCCGCCCGTGGGGCGCTGGGGCACTGGCTGCGGGTGGAAAACGGATGTATCGCCGGTTACCAGATCATCGCCCCGACCACATGGAACTTCTCCCCCCGCGATGGGGCGGGCCTGCCGGGACCGCTGGAACAGGCGCTGAAGGGCGCAGTGGTGCGGGCGGGAGAACGTAATCCGCTATCCGTGCAGCATATCGTACGGTCTTTCGATCCCTGCATGGCCTGTACGGTCCATTGAGCGCGCCGTCCGCGGGGGTGGGGGAAGAAGCCGAACTGATCCGCGTAAGCGGCGTGGTGCAGGGGGTGGGTTTCCGGCCATTCGTATGGCGTGTGGCCCATCGGCTGGGGCTGCGCGGCAGCGTGCGCAATCGGGGTGACGGGGTGGAAATCGTGGTGGCCGGTCCCGCCGCCGCCCGCGCCATTTTCGTGCAGGAGATCCGGCAGGGGCCGGAAAGGGCGGTGGTGCGCGATGTGGCGCGGCAGCGGACCATCTTGCCCGAAGCCACCGGGTTCGTCATTGCCGACAGTGCGCCGGGGGAAATCAGCACGGGCATCGTGGCGGATCTGGCGACCTGTCCGGCCTGCCGGGTGGAAACTCCGCACACCGGCGCCCGGCGCGCGGGTTATGTCTTTACCAACTGCACGGATTGCGGCCCGCGTTTTTCCATCGTGACGGGCCTGCCATACGACCGGCCCCATACAACCATGGCGGGGTTCAGCATGTGTACGGCCTGCCGTGCGGAATATGATGACCCGGCCAACCGCCGTTTCCATGCCCAGCCCATTGCCTGCCCCACCTGCGGCCCACGCCTGCGCTTTGTGGTGGCAGGGGAGGAGCGGGCAGAGGGCGCGCTGGATGCGGCGGTCACCGTACTATTGATGGGCGGAATTATCGCCCTCAAAGGAATTGGCGGCTATCATCTTGCCTGCCTGGCCACGTCGGATGAAGCCGTGCGGACGCTGCGCACCCGCAAGGCCCGGCCCGCGAAGCCGCTGGCGGTCATGATGGGGAATGCGGCCATGGTCACGGATTTCTGTACCCCGACGGAGATGGAGCTGGCGCTTCTGCATGATCCGGCGGCCCCGGTCGTGCCGCTTGGCCTGCGTGGGAAGATGGGCGGCAAGCCCGCCCTTTCCGCCGGGCTTGCGCCGGGGCTGGACCGGGTGGGGGTCATGCTGGCCTACACGCCCCTGCATGACCTGCTGCTGGAACGTGTCGGCCTGCCGCTGGTCATGACCAGCGGGAACCGCTCAGGTTGCCTGCAGGTGATTGATGAGGCCGGGGCGTACAGGGATCTGGCCGATATTGCCGATGGCTGGTTGGTGCATGACCGTCCCATCGCCCGCAGGCTGGATGACAGCGTGATGGCGGTATGCGCGGGGGCGGGGCGGGTCATCCGGCGTGGGCGTGGGCTGGCGCC
>NZ_BAIO01000140.1 GCF_000613305.1 Komagataeibacter kakiaceti JCM 25156 | reverse complement strand
CCCGCCCCCACCCGGCAGGCCCCGGCGCCGCATGATGGCTCGCTTGGAATCGGATCATTGAAATAAGGACGCCTGACATGAACAACCTTCACAGACATCTGGCCCCCATTTCCAGCCCGGCCTGGACGCAGATCGAGGAAGAGGCGACGCGCACCATCCGCCGCCATCTCGCCGGGCGTCGGGTTGTCGATACTTCGGAACCCAGAGGAACGGACCTGTCCGGTATCGGCACCGGGCGGGGCACGCAGATTGACGCCCCCGGCGAGGGCATTCACGCCCTGCGCCGCGAAGTCCTGCCACTGGTGGAACTGCGGGTTCCCTTTACCCTGTCGCGCCAGGAAATCGATTCCGTGGAACGCGGCGCGCTCGACGCGGACTGGCAGCCGGTCAAGGACGCGGCCCGGAGAATCGCCTTTGCCGAGGATCGCGCCATCTTTAACGGCTATACCGCCGCCGGCATTTCCGGCATCCGCCAGGGCACATCGAACCCACACCTGAAACTGCCCGCGCAGGCCAAGGATTATCCGCACGTCATAGCCGAAGCCCTGAGCGCGCTGCGTCTGGCCGGGGTGAATGGGCCCTATTCGGTCGTGCTGGGGGCGCAGGCCTATCTGGCCGTCAACAGCGGTGACGAGGATGGCTACCCCGTGCGCAAGCACATCGAAAGCATGATCGACGGCCAGCTCATCTGGGCCCCAGCCATTGAGGGGGCTTTTATCATATCCATGCGCGGCGGGGATCTCGCCCTTGATATCGGGCAGGATTTTTCCATCGGCTATCTGGGGCATTCAGCGGAAACGGTCGAACTCTATCTTCAGGAAAGCTTCGTGTTCCGCGTCCTGACCAGCGAGGCGACCATCGCCATAGACTGATGCGCAAAGCGCCCGCCCCATCAGGTGGGCGCGACTGAACGATACGAACCTGCCGCACGTTTCCCCCACGCCCGTTGACTTCTGGCTTAAGGGAAACACGGCCATTGGAGCGTGCGACATCCTTCAGGGACAGGCGGGAAGCGGGACGGGTACTGGCAATGGAGCTTGCCCCGCTGGCCGCGTCCCATCCCGTGATCCTGGCATTGCCACGCGGCGGCGTGCCTGTCGCATCTGAAGTGGCGAAAGCACTTGATGCCGATATGGATCTGCTGTTCGTACGCAAGATCGGCCTGCCGGGGCAGGAGGAATATGGTTTTGGCGCCGTGGTGGACGGGGCCAGCCCGCAGGTTATCCTTGATGACGCCGCCGTACGGAAATTCGGAATTGATGCGCGGACCATCAGCGATATTGTAAAACGACAGCTTGCCGAGATCGCACGCCAGCGCCGCCTGTATGTGAACAACAGACGCCCCACGCCAGTAACCGACCAGATCGTGATTGTAATTGATGATGGCATCGCCACGGGCGGCACGATGCTGGCGGCCCTTCGCGCCGTGCGGCAGAATCATCCGGCCCGCCTTGTGCTGGCCGTGCCTGTCGCGCCATCAGACATTCTCACGCTGCTTGCCGCTGAATGCGATCAGATCGTGTGCCCGCTGCAACCACACCCCTTTTATGCCGTTGGCGCCTATTATCGTGATTTTCCGCAGGTAGAAGATAGCGAGGTCATCCGCCTTGTCACGGAGGCGGAGCCGTATTCCGGCAATGCCTGATGTTTTTTACTTTAAGTAATCCAGTTGATGAAAAAAAATGAAAGTTTCCAAGGCCCCCTTTTTTAAAAGATGACGTTTCCTGAAGCTTTTTGAAAAAAAGCTTCACCAAAACTTTCCTACGATTACAGGGCATTTCAAAGGCGCGCTTTTCAAGCAGTCTGCACGAACCAGACGGAACGGATGCAATCAACAGGGCGTATGGCCCGACAGAATCAATTTTCAGGTTCCGTAACCGGTTCAGACAGATCCGGCACGATACCACCCAGACCCGATACTTCCTGACACTAAAAACCGTAATGAACAGGAGGAATACCATGACGGACGCCAACAGAATTCCGCTGAAAACGGAAACGGAAACAGCCACGCCCGCCGCCCCTTCCCCGTCCCGGCCCGTACTCGATACCCTGAGACGGGAACTGGACCGTGTATTCGAGGATTTTCCCGCCACCCTATGGCGGCGGCCCATATCCGGCTTTGAACGCCTGTGGTCGCGGGATGCGGCATTCAATATCATTCCCGCCATCGACGTGGTGGAGAAGGACAATGCCTACACCCTTGTCGCGGAACTGCCGGGAATGGATGAAAAGAATATCGAACTCAAGGTTTCAGGCCGTGTCCTGAGCATTCGCGGCGAAAAATGTGAAGACAGCACGGATGAACAGAAGAACTACCATTATTCGGAACGCCGCTTCGGTTCATTCATGCGCACGTTCCCGATCCCCGAAGGGGTTGATACGGCAAAAATAGACGCGACCTTCAGTAACGGACTCCTGACGGTGCTGCTGCCCAAAACTCCCGAAGCCCGGAAAGACGAAAAAATCATTCCCGTCCGACCAGCGCAGGAAAAGGAAGAATGAGGCAGGACGGCAGGTAGTCTGTCACACCATCTGGCACACTGGCCCGCGCCCGGATGGCCGGACTGAACCGCATGGCTGATGATGGTGCGATGACAGAGGAAGGGTGATGTTTACTTCCGGTTTCTTCCACACATACTTGCACGCATTTTTTCCGAAAAGAAAAAAGGTACGTTCTCATGCAGGTCAGGAACATCATGACAGCGCCAGCCATCAGCATAGAACCGACCGAAACCATCACGAAGGCCCTGCGCCTTATGCTGTCGCACAAAATCAGTGGCCTGCCCGTGGTCACGCCGAACGGACAGCTTGTAGGCATCCTGACGGAAGGGGATCTCATGCGGCGCAGCGAACTGCATACCGAGGAGAAAACATCCTGGCTACAGGGTCTTCTCCGCTCATCAGGAAAGCAGGCTGGTGAGTATGTCCATACCCACGGGCGCAAGGTTGGTGAAATCATGTCAACCGAACCCATTACGATCTTTCCCGAGGCATCGCTGCGGGACGCCGTTGACATGATGATCCGCCACCGTGTGAAACGCCTGCCTGTTGTCCGGAACGAACAGTTGATGGGCGTGGTGTCGCGGACGGATATGCTGCGCGCCCTGCTGCCCGTTCTCAGCGATGACCCTGAAACCGCGACTGATGAAACCATCAGGGACGCGATCCTGCGCGAATATCAGGCGCAGGACAAATGGGCGGGCGGCAATTTCATCAGCGTGGATGTAAAAAACGGGATCGTGGAACTGAATGGCGTGGTCACGGATGAGCGCCTGCGCATCGCGGCGCGCGTGGTGGCGGAAAACGTGCCGGGCGTCGTTTCGGTAATCGACAACATGACCTTTGTGGAGCCGTTCAGCAGCACGGAAATTCCCCCGCCCCTCTTTCCCTGAGGATCAAGGACAATGTCTGCGCATCATGACATTCTGATCGTTATGGCCGATGGCGAACATGCCCGTTTCGTGCAGCCGGGTGAGAATCATGCCCTGCATACCATCGCCGCCTTCGATGCCATATCCGCCCATCAACGCACGTCCGATATGGGGAATGACGCACCGGGGGCTTCCTGTCATACAGGTTCCACCGCGCACCATGCCCTCAACCCGCATCATGATTCCCATCGGATGGCAATGGAGTCATTCGAACAGTTCGTGGCCCGGCAGATCAATGAACGGGCGTGCTGCGATGAACTCATACTCATCGCGCTGGCGCGTAGCAGTTCCGAAATCGTCCGCCATCTCAGGCCGGGGGTTCGTGCAAGGGTAATTGATGTTATCAGAAAGGATCTTATGAAAGTTCCAGATGCTGAATTAATGAAACATATAAATCATGTCATCTGATTCATCATTCATTACAGGCGCATATGAATACCTGGCTACACGGTGCCGGAAGAACTACGAAAGCATAAGCACCCATGCAGGATCAGGCGCCGTAACCCACCCATGGGAGCATCCGGCCCGGACAACGCCAGTGGCTTCCATCCGAGACGTTCACGGCATTGCTGTAAAAGCTGTTCCTGCTGGTCTGTGGTGAATGCATAACAGACCAGATCTGACAGGGGCGGTTTCAGGCCCCTGAATAGCCGCCCATCGGGTCCGGATGACCTTCAGGAACGGAGGCTCTGCTCATCCATTTTGATATGGTCGTGTATCCATTAATGAAACGTGATGTTGAAATTGCAGCTATTGCTTTGCTTGGCGACGCATTTTTCCTCGTAGCTGCTGATAATATTACTGCCCCTGACAGTCAGTATCACGTGGCAGTTGGCGCCTTCCTCTTCAGCGGGATTAAGAAGCACAACGACATTTCCCTTTCTGGCATAGGAAACATTGGTGACTTCTTCCACGCACGAAGAATCATCCATGGAAAGCGAGGCCTTACGTTCGTTCAGAACCAGCTGGCCATTCCCACCATCAAAATGCCCTCTGAACACCTGCGGGGCGGCATGTGCTGTTCCGCAGGCAAGAAGAACTCCGACAAAGACAGGCATATATTTCATTTCAAATACCATCAAAATAAGCAGAGTGCTTATTTACGGTATATAGAAAAATTCGTAAACCATTAACGCAAATAACATATATGTTGTATATATAAAGCAGTTTTCCCCGGCCCCACACTTTGGTGATGGCCTCTTATGCTGCGCGCTGTTCCATACCATATCTTCTGATTCACGCCAGCAGCACCCGCCTCCAGTCAGATACCCCTTCCACGACAGGGTATGGGAGGAAAGGCGGGGCGACCGGAATGGCCAGTCAGCCCCATGTAACGGGAATGGAACCAAAAAAGCGGTTCATCAGCCCATCCCGCCGGAACTTCCCTTCCGGCGCGGCGTATAGCGATCAACGGGGCATTTCCGGTTTCCCTTAGCCGGATGACACCCGGCATGGGGCTTATGCGCCCGCACTCCCCACCGTGCCACCGCCCATGGCATTAAGGGCTGCAAAACAGCAGGCAAGACGTCTCCGTACAGAATAAAACAAATATCACGGAAGGCCCCATCATGGAAAATGCTTCCGATATCTGGTCCGTGCTCATCTATGCTGTCGCCATAGGGGTTCTTCTGGCCTGCATATTCGGGCTTTCCGCCATGACCGGAACCCGGCGGACCGGTGCCGCACGGGGCCGCGCGCTTTCCATGCCGTTTGAGTCCGGCATCATCCCCACAGGCTCCGCGCATCTGCGCCTGCCGGTCCAGTATTATCTGGTGGCCATGTTCTTTGTCATATTTGATGTCGAGGCCGCTTTTTTATTTACATGGGGCACGGTCGTTACCGCAGTCGGGTGGGTCGGGTATGGCGCGGCCCTGATGTTTATTGTCTTTCTCGCCATCTCGCTGGCCTATCTGTGGCGGGCGGGCGCGA